>CAZMUV010000039.1:0-32327 GCA_964569345.1 uncultured Maribacter sp.
TACGTTTCTTTTCTCCACCAGAAAAACCTTGATTTAAGGAACGTGACAAAAACTTGCGGTCTATTTCCAAAAGCTCTGCCTTATCACGAATCATTTTCAACATATCCTTGGCTGGCATGTCTTCTAGGCCTTTTGCCTTTCTAGTTTCGTTGATAGCAGTCTTCATAAAATTAGTCACGGAAACCCCAGGGATTTCTACAGGATACTGAAATGAAAGAAACACCCCTTTGTGCGCTCTTTCTTCTGGTGAAATATCTTCCAGGTCTTCTCCCTCCAAACTAACAGATCCTTTTGTTACTTCAAATTCCTCTTTTCCGGCAATTACCGATGCCAAGGTACTTTTACCAGAACCATTGGGTCCCATAATTGCATGTACCTCTCCAGCATTTACTGTTAGGTTAATACCTTTTAAAATTTCTTTATCCTCTACTTGAGCGTGTAAATCCTTAATTGTCAACATGTGCTTCTACTTTAAATATTCTGGTGCCTTAGGCATTTTATTAAAATCTTCTTTTTGATGTTGCAGATATACTTTTGCGTTTTTCTCCTTAGCAAAAGCTTCAAAAGCATCCATACTGGATAGGGTCTGGTCTGCATCGTAGTTAAAACTTGGCACCCTTTTATGTGCTCTGTTCTCGTATAAATGATACAAATCTCCTGTAAGTAACAAAGGTCCATGCTCCGTAAGTTCCAAATATAATACTTGGTGCCCTGGCGTGTGACCTGGCATAGATTTGATAACTACCGTACCATCTCCAAATACGTCAAAATCTCCTTCAATCCTTTCTATATTTTTTAGTTCCTTAATAGCGTCATATAGCCCAGCATTTTCACTGCTCTTGATTTCATCACTCGTAACCATATCATATTCTGCACCCTGAACCAACCATGTTGATTTATGCATAACATTTGCATGACCACTATGATCAAAATGTGTGTGCGAAAGGGCTAGAAAATCTATATCATCTGGAGTCATCCCAATTATATTTAATTGATTGAGTACAGAATCGGTTCTTGAAATAGTAAAAGCGCCTCCTTCTGGAGTAATTGGACCTGGAGCTGCAACAAGGGCTTCTGGCAAACCAGCATCCCACATAAGATTCCCTTTTGGATGACTAATTACATAAAACGGGTCAGAGAATTCCTTAGTCTGTCCTTGATATGTAGTGTCTTGAGAAAATAATTCCAGATTATTGACACCCACAGTACCACCACTAAACGTATACAATTTAACCTCTGGTTTTTGAACCTCAGCAATAGTCTCTACGTTTTCCTTTTCTACTTCTTTGCAAGAAAGAAGCAAAACGGCAATTATAAATGTATATAGTACTCTTTTCATTTTTGTTAGCCTCTATTGAGCATTTTCCCTCGGGTGCTAGTGGGATTTATTATCCTACGGAACCTTCCAAACTTATTTCCAACAGTTTTTGCGCTTCTACCGCAAATTCCATTGGCAGCTTATTCAATACTTCTTTACTAAACCCATTAACGATAAGGGCAATAGCTTTTTCAGTATCTATACCTCTTTGGTTACAGTAAAAAATCTGGTCCTCACCAATTTTACTAGTGGTAGCTTCGTGTTCTACTTGTGCTGTTTTGTTTTTTGCCTCTATGTAAGGAAATGTATGCGCACCACATTCGTTACCCATTAATAAAGAATCACATTGCGAAAAGTTCCTTGCATTCTCAGCTCTAGAACCAATCTGCACCAATCCTCTATAACTGTTCTGCGATTTTCCTGCGGATATTCCTTTTGAGATAATTGTACTCCTTGTATTCTTTCCTAAGTGAATCATTTTGGTACCCGTATCTGCCTGCTGATAGTTATTCGTCACGGCGATAGAGTAAAATTCTCCAACAGAATTATTACCTTTTAAAATACAAGAAGGATATTTCCAAGTTACTGCCGAACCTGTTTCTACTTGGGTCCATGAGATTTTAGAACGGTTCTCACATAATCCTCTTTTAGTTACAAAATTGTAAACTCCGCCTTTACCTTCCTTGTTACCAGGATACCAATTTTGAACGGTAGAATATTTTATTTCGGCATCGTCCATGGCGATTAATTCTACCACAGCGGCATGCAATTGATTTTCATCTCGTGATGGTGCTGTACAACCCTCCAAGTAACTAACATAACTGCTCTCATCAGCTATTACCAAGGTACGTTCAAATTGTCCGGTACCTCCTTCGTTTATTCTAAAATAGGTAGATAGTTCCATAGGACATCTAACACCTTTTGGAATGTAGCAGAAAGAACCATCGGTAAATACTGCCGAGTTCAAGGCTGCATAAAAATTATCTTTTTTAGGGATTACTGTACCCATATATTTTTTTACAAGGTCTGGATGCTTCTGAATAGCTTCAGAAATAGGCATAAAAATAATCCCTTTTTCACCTAAAGTTTTCTGGAAAGTAGTTGCAACAGAAACAGAATCTACTACGATATCTACCGCTACGTTCTGTAATTTCTTTTGCTCATCAACAGAAATTCCTAATTTCCTGTACATTTCCAATAACTCTGGATCTACATCGTCTAAACTTTTATTAGGGTCTGGTGGTTTTGGCGCAGAGTAGTAACTTATAGCTTGAAAATCTGGCTTTTCATAGCGAACATTAGCCCACTCCGGTTCTTCCATTTTCTCCCATATCCTGTAGGCATCTAGACGCCATTCAGTCATCCATTCCGGCTCGTTCTTCTTTTTAGAAATGGCCCTAACAATATCCTCGTTCAAGCCCTTTGGAAATGTTTCCGATTTAAGATCTGTGTAAAACCCATACTCGTACTCCTTAGTTTCCAACTCTTTCTTTAATTCCTCTTCTGTATATGCCATAATTCTTTTAAGTAAAAAGTGAAAAAAAGTAATGAGTTAAGAGCAACTTGTAGGTCATCCTTAAACATCTTATTTCACATATTCATTTTCATACTTTCTATCCTATCACTATTTTTAAAGGGAAAAACTCTCTCCACAGCCACAGGTACGCTGGGCATTGGGATTATTGAATACAAAACCCTTCCCGTTTAATCCACCAGAGTACTCCAAAACAGTACCCACTAAGTACAAAAAGCTCTTTTTATTTACAATGATACGCACATTGTTATCTTCAAAAAGTTTATCGGTCTCTTCCACTTTATTGTCGAAATCCAGTTCGTAGGACAAACCGCTGCATCCGCCGCTTTTTACCCCAACACGAACGTAATCCTTGGCTGCATCGAAACCTCCCTCTGTCATGAGGTCGATAACTTTCTTTTTTGCCGTTTCAGATACTTCTATCATCTCTTAATTGGATTTGGTCTAAATAGTTTACAAATATATGTGATAAGTAGATGCTTTCCATAAAACCTAACATTATTATAACATATAATTGGATAGGGATTTTTTATGGATAGTATAAAGGAATAGCTACTTCACTTTCATAAGTACAATATCTGATTTTCCTTTTGATGTAGTTCCCTGAAAATCGGTACTGGAAGTTTCTCCTACAACTAGCACACTTCCATCTTCATTTTCAATGATATCAAAGGCAAAATCCAATCCGCTACCACCAAAGGATTTTTGCCAGATAATACTCCCCGCGTCGTCCGTTTTGACAATCCAAAGGTCGTTCTCCCCGTAATTGATACTCGCATCGGCATCGGTACTTTTAGAATTTCCCGCTACAAAGTAGCCTCCATCTTTACTAGTGATTACCGCTTGTGCCGCATCAAAGCCTGATCCACCATAGGTTTGTTCCCAAACCAAACTACCAGCATTATCGACTTTTATAAGCCAAAAATCAGATTCTCCATTCGCCTGCGAGATGTCGCCATCCGTACTAAACGTATTTCCTGTAATTACATAGCCACCGTCAGTTGTTTTAGCAATATCATGGGCAATCTCTATTCCAGAACCCCCAAAAGAACGCTCCCAAAGCATATTGCCCTTAGCATCTACGTTTACCATCCAAAAATCATAACTGCCCTGGGTATCGGTAATATCAAAATCATTACTTTCCGAAAAACCGGCCATTACAAAACCCCCATCCTCTGCCTCTACAACCGCATGTGCCCTATCATTATTAGTGCCACCAAAATAACCCCGCCATTGCAATGCGCCCTGTTTATCTATTTTAGTCCCCCAAAATTCACCTACACCATGTCTAGTCAAGGAACTTGCCTTTTCGGTATTTCCATCGGAACGTGCCGAAGTTATATCCAAAAAACCGGTAAAGAAATAACCACCATCTTTAGCTTCTATAATATCGTAGGAGTGGTCGTGGCCAGAAAATCCAAAACTTTTTTCCCATAGTATAGTCCCAGAGGCATCTACTTTTAAAACCCAATTGTCATGAAACCCTTTATTCACGGAACCGTCTCCATCATCACTCATTGCATAACCCGTTAAAACATATCCGCCATCAGCAGTTTGCGCCAAACTTTGGCCTCTGTCGTCTTTACTGCCGCCATAGGTCTTGCTCCATTCTAGACTCCCGTTCCTATCCAATTTTAATAGCCAGTAATCGTTTATGGAGCTTGACTTCTCTTGAACATCGCCATCCGTACTATTTGTATAACCTAACACCGCATAACCGCCATCCATGGTTTTAATAATCGCCTGACCTGTTTCCTCCCCGCTGCCTCCTATTGTTTTAATCCATTCCACTTCCCCCAAAAAGTTATTTTCGGCTTCCATAAGCTCGTTATTTCCTTCTTCCTTTACACAGGAAAAGAAAAGAAAACTCAAAAAGAATAGACAAACGTTGCGCATAGTTTAGTCCGATTTTTTAATTACAAAAAGTCCGCGATTGATATCGCTTACCAATATTTTACCGCTTTCGAAAAAGGGATAGATACTCCATACCCCATCAAACTGCGTATTATCACTGGCAGGAAAGGTGTCAAAAAAACCTGTTTCGGATATTGATTTTTCAGCTATTCCAGAGATATCCAAAATACGAATACCAGCAGTGTAATTGGCAAGAAAAAATTCATCGCCGAGCACGTATCCATTGTGGTCAATGGCACTGGTTGGCCCTAAATAGGTATCATGTAGTATAGGGTTATCCAAATCGGTCATGTCAAATATGAGCGTTCTTGATCTGAAACCAGAATTGATTTCGTCCAGTTCATCTCCCAAAATAAAGTAACGTTGGTCCTCCGTAAACCACCCTTGGTGGGTGTACCCTATAAAAGGATAATCTAAAGTGGACAAGGGTACCGGAGCATCCTTTTGCGAAATATCAACTACCACAACTTGATTTTCGTTGGCACCCACAAAAATCTCTGCTCCATTATAGTCTGCATCAGGTCCATTATAATTAATTACTTGAGCATCATGCGTATATCCATTTACGCCCCAACCTCCAGCTGAAATTGGCACGGCAGGGTTTTGTAAATCCAAAAAGTGAACACCGCCATTAAAGGCATCATCTCGGTTTGTACCTACGGGATAAGCAAAACCTGTGGACTCATTAATAACGATATTATGAGCATTCCCAATGTTGGTATACCGATTATCGGCTGAAAACACTTTAGGAGCAGCACTAACATCCCTCAATCTTTTCAAATCAAATACTTGAACACCGTGATTGTTGGCTTCAGCAACAATATAGGCATAGTCCTGATACACCTTTATATCTCTCCAAGCACTAGCTGTTGTAGCGGTTGGTAATTTACCTAAATAGATTAAATTTTCAGTATCTGAAATATCAACAAAGGCGGTACCATCATCCAAGCCCATTAACGCATATTCTTTCCCTGTGGTGGTATCCGTCCAGCCCCAAATATCATTTCCTGAAGCAGATTCAAAACCCTCTAAAGAAATTTGAGCCAACAAATCGTAGCCATTACAAGGATATTCGCCAGCCATTCCATTCTCACAAGGCACTAAAGAACCAACCATTTCTATATCCTCTTCATCCATCATAGAAGAATCGTTGGAGCTAGAGCACGCTAAGAGAAACAGGCTTATGATGCCAAAAAACAAAATCTTTTTCATACGATTTACTTGTGCGATATTCCTCGTAAAGATAACAAATACATAGGCAGACGATTAAAATATCTTAAGCCATAGGTCTTGGAATACAAATAATTGGATTATCTTGAACATTGATTTCAAACCCTTTTTAAAAAGTATTGTATAATTATGCCAAAAAAAACTTCCTTTCTCAAGAACGAATCTAGAAGATCATTTGTAAAGAAATCTAGTATTGCAGCCGCAGGATTTATGATCGTCCCGAGACATGTATTGGGCGGCCAAGGTTATGTAGCCCCAAGTGATATGTTGAACATTGCCGGTATTGGCGCAGGTGGCAAGGGTAAAAGTGATATTGCCTCTTTTGCTGAAAGTCCAAATGTGAATATTGTTTCCTTATGCGATGTAGACGACCGTCAAGCTATAGATTCTAGAAAAGCCTTCCCAAAAGCTAGTTATTACAGTGATTTTAGAGAAATGCTAGATAAGGAAGGTAAGAATATCGATGCCGTATCAGTATCTACACCAGATCATAACCATGCCGTTGCCGCATACCAGGCCATGTCTATGGGGAAACATGTATATGTACAAAAACCATTAACACACGATATTTGGGAAGCGCGTATGCTTACGGAAGCTGCCAAGGAATTTAAGGTCGTTACACAAATGGGTAACCAAGGAGGTTCTGGCGATGGCGTGCGTAAAATGAAGGAAATCTATGATAGCGGAATAATTGGCGACGTGCATACTGTAAAATGCTGGACCAACCGTGCCATTTGGCCGCAAGCACTTCAAACACCTACAAAAAAAGATAAAACTCCAAAAGGGCTCAACTGGGACCTTTGGCTGGGTACTGCAGAAATGCGCGATTATAATAACGCATATCTTCCGTTTGACTGGAGAGGCTGGTCAGATTTTGGAACTGGTGCCTTAGGTGATATGGCATGTCATATTATGGATCCAGTATACCGTATTCTTCCGATATTATATCCAAATACCGTAGAGTGTAGTGTTTCTGATTCTTTTAAAGGCAAGTTCGAAACGGCTGATTATCCTAAAAGTTTTCCGAATTCTAGTAAAATACACCTGAGCTATCCAAGAACTGATGGTAAAGGAAACATAAAGGTTTCATGGATGGATGGCGGACTACTGCCTGAAAGACCAGAGGAACTTGGGGATGACGAAGCTTTGGGTAACTGGGACGGTGGCGTACTCTTTATTGGGGACAAAGGAAAACTACTGGCAGATTGCTACGGAGCTAATCCAAGACTATTGCCATTGACTTTGAACGAACAGTTTGAAATTGAAGAAACCATAACACGTGTGCCAGAAGGTCACTACCTACAATGGGTAAATGCCTGTATGGCTGGATATGGTAATGCGGAGACCAGCTCTTCGTTTGATTATGCTGGTCCTTTTACAGAAAGTATCCTTATTGGAAACTTAGCATTAAAAGCTTATTTTGAAATTGATCCAGCTGCCGAGAACAAAAGCTTCTGGGGCGGTGGAAAACAATTCCATGGTAGAAAACGACTTCAATGGGATGCAGAAAATATGAAAGTGACCAACTTTGATCCTGCTAACAAGTACGTCAAACGTAACTATAGGGACGGTTATTCTGTAGGACAGTAGTCCTTAACCTAATAAATCACATAAAAACTGAAGCCTAAAAGCTTCAGTTTTTTTATACCTGACAATTTGCAGTATCTCCTTACTTTTGCACCATGCTAGAAAACAAGAACAACGAGCTTACCTCATTGGAAAAATTAGGCGAATTTGGACTTATAACTCATCTGACCAAAGATTTTGAAATCACTCAAAAATCTACAGTAACTGGAATTGGCGATGATGCCGCTGTTTTGGACTTTAATAGTAAAAAAACAGTGCTCACCACAGACTTACTTATAGAGGGTGTTCATTTTGACCTCAGCTACATGCCCTTGAAACATTTGGGCTATAAGTCGGTCATGGTAAATTTAAGTGATGTTTATGCCATGAATGCCACCGCCACCCAAATAACCGTATCCATAGCAGTTTCAAATCGCTTCCCTTTAGAAGCCTTAGAAGAATTGTACGCCGGTATTGCCATGGCCTGTAAAACGTATGGAGTGGACTTGATTGGTGGAGATACCACTTCTTCTAAAACAGGATTAATGATTAGTATTACTGCACTTGGCGAAGTGGATGAAGAAAAAATTACATACCGCTCAGGAGCAAAGCCAAATGACCTTTTAGTCGTTAGTGGAGATTTAGGAGGGGCTTATATGGGCCTACAAGTATTAGAACGTGAGAAAGAAGTCTTTAAAGTAAACCCGAACAACCAACCCGACTTAGAACCATATTCTTATATCGTAGAACGTCAGTTAAAGCCAGAGGCAAGAAGGGATATAGTCAACTTACTTCAAGAATTAGAGGTGCAACCTACATCAATGATCGATATTAGTGATGGATTGTCGTCTGAGATATTACACATTTGCAAAAATAGCAAGGTGGGTTGTAATTTGTTTGAGGATAAAATTCCATTAGATCCTACTGTGATTTCTAGCTGTGAAGAATTTAAAGTGGACAGTACTATGATTGCTCTAAGTGGGGGCGAGGATTATGAATTACTATTTACAGTAGACCAATCAGCCTTCCTAAAAATAAAAGGAAACCCAAGTTTAACCATCATTGGGCACATGACACAGGAATCAGAGGGTGCGCATCTAGTTACCAGAGCGGAAACCAAAATACCGTTGATAGCACAGGGATGGAATTCTTTTGAAAGTGACTAAACAAAAAAATTCCCGAAAACAAGGGCAATCTCTACTTATCCGTTGTGGGGCGTTACGACAGTTAAGATGAAAGCTGCTTACTTAATTTACGGGAATAACTATTAAACTCCTTCACAGGCCATGGGAATGGAGTTTATGTATTTTTTACGTAGGTGAATTATGCTACTTGTTGCGCAGCATGATGTCTTCTCTGGTAAATATGTTCCAATGTTCTATTGATATCTTGCAATTCAGGAGTCAATATAGAAAGGTTGCCACTAACATCCGTGGTTACCTGCTTTTGACAGTGGATACATTTGTACTCTTTAATGTGGGAAGTTACCTTCTTTGAGATGGAGTAGTGATGGCCAAAAATATTACAGAATATTTTTTTCATTTGGTAGGGTTTTAGAATTGCATCGGCAGGATTTGGGAATCTTTATAATGCTTTGTTTACAATTTGATTTTAAGTATTTGCCAATTGGTAACCGGCATCTTTATTAATTTTGGTTCAAGGTATATTATTTTAATCATCTGAACCATAATTTGTTGTGATGTGTCCTATTCCTGTTGTCAACTTCCAAAATGTATAGGTGTACTATTTTACGAGCTGCTAATTACTATATTTAAATTATCTTTCGATTTAGTTTTTTAATATGCATCCTAACAAAAAATTACTAGTCACCGCCTTTGCTCTTTTCTCCTTGTTCTTTGGAGCTGGCAATCTTATCCTACCACCCCTATTAGGTTTTAATTCGGGTAGTGTTTGGTGGTTGGTTGCCTTAGGGTTTTGTGTTTCGGCAGTACTTATTCCTATATTGGGTATTTTGGCCCACGCCAAGCTTCAGGGAACTATTTATGATTTTGGCAAAAAAGTATCGCCCACCTTCGCTATGGTATATTCAGTTATCATATATGCGATTTCTATTAGCTTGCCATCGCCAAGAACGGCATCCGTCACTCACGAAATGGGCATCCAACCTTTTTTTGATAGTCCTTCATGGCTTACCAGTACCATCTACTTTGGACTGGTATTCATTTTTGTCATCAATAGATCTAAGATTCTAAATATTATTGGTAAGGTATTGACCCCAGCTATCATTATAATTCTAGTACTACTAATAGGCAATATCCTATTTTCATTTCCTTTCGATTTTTCAGAGGTCAAATTTCCAAGTCCTTTCACGGATGGAATTTTAGAAGGCTACCAAACTTTTGATGCCATTGGTGCCGTAGTTGTAGGAGGGGTTATCATAATATCGATTAACATAGAGAATAAAGAGGCTTCCTATTCAAATAAGAAAGCACTTATTCGTAAGGCGGGCTGGATGGCAGGACTAGGGCTTTTCCTTATTTATGCTGGTTTGATTCTTTCCGGCAGTTTAGTGCATGGCTCATTTAATGTAGAGGTGACAAGAACCGCATTGCTTAGCGGAATGGCTATATTGAGTTTAGGAACCATTGGTAATCTAGGTCTTAGCATCTTAGTAAGTTTAGCTTGCTTTACTACGGCTGTTGGTATTGTAACAGGCACTTCGGATTTTGTAAGGTCACAATTCAAGGATTCCAAAATGGCGTATACCCTAACCGCTATTTTAGGATGTATATTGGGGGTGGTAATGGGGCAGTTTAATGTAGCATATATCATTGCAGTTGCCTTACCCGCGCTAATGTTTATTTATCCTATTACCATAGTTCTTATTCTATTGAATGTCGTTCCGGAGAAATATGCCTCTGTTAAAGTATTCAAGGCTGTTGTATTTACAACTATGATTTTTAGTATTCCTGACTTTTTGAGCTCTATTGGGTTATCCGACAACTTAGTAGTTATACAAGAATATATTCCTTTAAGTATCTATAGTATGGGTTGGGTTTTGCCTGCTTTTGTCGTTTTTTTGTTAGCGAATATTTTGAAAAAAAAGAGCTCGTTAGGGTAAATGAACCCCAATTACCTAATTTAAGCGCATACAGCCCTAGACGAAATAATTTACAGTCCCGTCATTTTCATGCCATTTTCTGGATAGCGTTCTCCCTTCACTTTCAATGTTGCCAACCTCTGGGCTATTTGAATTAACTCACTTTCTTGAAGGATTAATTTCGTTGCCCCAAGATTCTCAATCAACCGATTCAAATTGGTAGTGCCAGGAATAGGAACAATAAATGGCTTCTGTGCCAAAAGCCATGCCAAGGCAATTTGTGAAGGCGTAGTGTTCCGCTGCTGTGCGATTGCTCCCAACAAACGAACAAAAGATTGGTTCTCCTCCATCGCCTCCGGAGTAAATCGCGGTAATGCCCTACGAAAATCGCTTTGTACAAAATTTATATCTTTTTTCATTTTCCCTGTTAAAAACCCTCTCCCGAGCGGACTAAAAGGGACAAAACCAATACCCAATTCTTCAAGTATCGGTAATACCTCCCGTTCAGGGTCTCTGGTCCAAATGGAATATTCACTTTGTACTGCTGTTAAAGGTTGCTCTGCATGTGCCATTTTAATAGTATCGGCATTGGCCTCGGATAACCCAAAATATTTTACTTTACCTTCCATTATCAAATCTTTTACAGTACCGGCAACCTCTTCGATAGGCACCTTAGGGTCCACCCTGTGCTGATAAAACAAATCAATAGCGTCGACTTTGAGTCGTCTCAAAGAAGCTTCGGCCACTGCCCTGATATGTTCGGGCCTACTGTTCAATTCGTTCCAATAAGTACTGTTGGTTGCGGACGGGGCAAAACCGAATTTGGTCGAGATTACCACTTGTCCTTTAAAAGGTGACAAGGCCTCCCCTACAAGTTCTTCATTTATGAACGGCCCATACTGTTCGGCGGTATCAAAAAGAGTGAATCCTATTTCCACAGCTTTTCGGATAAGAGTAATCATTTCTCTTTTATCCTTTCTTTTACCGTAGCCAGAGGTCATGCCCCAGCATCCCAATCCGAGCTCGGAAACTTCCAAACCCTTTCTTCCTAATTTTCGTTTTTGAATCACGTTTAAATTATATTGTTTTTTAGGAATCGATTAAACTCCTGTTCGCGAAAACTTCCATCTTAAAAAGATACAATCCTTTTGTTATCTTTAAATAAATTAGCTATACCGAAGTTAACCATACTTTTTAAAAACCGACCCTTATGAAACATCTCCTCTTTTTCCTTGCATTTAGTGTTTCCTTTTTTAGTGTGGCGCAAGTAAAACCTGCTCCTGATCGTGGTTCTAACGAAGGGCAAGGCCCTTTTGATAGAATGGTCATTCGCGGTGCAAATCTAATTGACGGCACAGGTGCACCAACCTATGGCCCTGTAGATATTGTTATCGAAGGTAATAAGATCAAAGAAATCGTTTTGGTAGGTACACCAAAAGTCCCCATAAACCCAAAAGACAGACCTGCAAAAGCCACAAAGGAAATAGATGCCAACGGCGCTTACGTACTTCCTGGATTTATAAATATTCACACCCATGTCGGGGGCGATCCTAAGGCGCCAGAATCCGAATATGCCTATAAACTTTGGCTGGGCCATGGTGTAACCACGATTAGAGGCGTGCCTGCTGGGGAACTGAATTGGGTAGAAAACGAGAAAAAACGCAGTGCGGCCAATAAGATAGTGGCCCCAAGAATCATAAACTTTCAAGTGCCTGGAACCGGAAAGGATTGGAAAGGAGGACCTTTGTTAACTGCCGAAAAAGCACGCGAATGGGTTGCTTGGGCAAACAGCAAAGGTGTAGAAGGTATTAAAATATTCAACCTTGATCCAGAAATTTTCAAAGCGGCCATTGATGAAGCCCGAAAACTAAAAATGGGCTCCGTAGCACATCTGTCACAAATGATGGTGAGTAGAGTAAATGCGCGAGACGCAGCTGAAATGGGGCTACAAAATCTAACACATTTCTACGGGCTATTCGAATCTTTATATAAAGATGAAGACATACAGCACTGGCCACGAAATCTAGAATATAATAATGAACAGGACCGTTTTACTCAAGTAGCCTACCAATGGGATAAAATTCATCCACGCGGCAGCGATGAATGGAATGAACTGATTGAATTTTTTTTAGAAAAAAACTTAATTTTAGACCCTACGATGACCGCTTACCTTGCCGGCCGCGATGTGATGAAAGCCCGAAATGCAGATTGGATGGGCAAGTATGTCCTCCCCTCTTTACATGATTTCTACGAACCCAATAGATTAGACCATGGTTCCTACTTTTACAATTGGACCAGCTGGGAGGAAATAGCTTGGAAAAACTTTTACCGCGTATGGATGTCCTTTTTGAACGATTATAAAAATGCAGGTGGCCGGGTAACGGTAAGCGATGATGCTGCTTTTATCTATAACCTTTACGGTGTTGGGGTCATTGAAGAAATGGAATTACTGCAAGAGGCTGGTTTTCATCCATTAGAGGTTATTCGAGGTGCTACACTTCATGCAGCGGAAGCTATCTTTGAACCTAAAGGAAAACCCATTGAATTCGGAATTGTAAGACCGGGCCTCTTGGCCGACCTAGTCATAATTGAAGAAAATCCCATAGAAAACCTAAAAGTGCTTTACGGTACTGGTTTCCCTAGATTAAATGATGAAACGGGGAAAATGGAACGCGTGGGTGGTGTGAAATATACCATAAAAGATGGAATTATTTATGACGCCAAACAGCTTTTAAGGGACGTGGAGTCCATGGTACAAAAACAAAAAGTGGCACGCGGAGAAGAATAATTGTCTTATGATTTGTTTGAACCTTACAATTTAAGTTAGCTGGTTAAAGATGTTACGTTTTGTTTATACATGAGTCTTAATGGCATTGGGAAAATAAATTAAGGTTAACCTAGCTAAGGACAAATAAATTTGCTCTTACTAGGTCATAAAAAACTCGTTATCCATAGTAAACTGACAGCTACATTCTATATAACAAAGAATAACCTATTCCTCCATCTCACTCCTCTTCCTGCGTTTAGAAAAATAATAAAACAAATACGCAATGAGTACCAAAGCCAATAAAGGCAAATAGGTGCCAATGGCCACACCAATTTCGTAACCGTTGTCCGGAGCTTCTGCCATCTTTTGCTCAATAGCCGCCACATCTTGTAAACTCATGTTCTTTAAAATTTAAATTCTATACTTATGGGACAATGGTCGCTTCCCATGACCTCATCATGGATTTCAGCGGAGGTTACCTTAGGCCAAAGCGATTCACTGACCATAAAATAATCCAATCGCCAACCTACATTTCTACTTCTGGCGCCGCCACGCATGCTCCAAAAAGTATATTTATCAAAAGTGTTGGGGTATTTTGCCCTAAAGGTGTCCACCAATTTCAATTCTGTAATCATGTTGTCCAGACCATCGATTTCTACCTGTGTAAACCCAGAGGTTTTATTGTAGTTAGATTTTGGATTGGCCAAATCATTTTCGGTATGTGCTACGTTGAAATCACCAGTAATAACTAATGGTTTTGTTTTTTGTAAATTTTTTAGATAGGCCGTAAAATCTTTGTCCCATTCTTTCCTATAGTCCAATCGCTTTAAGCCGCTACCACTGTTAGGCACATATACATTTACAAGATGAAAGTGCTCATATTCGGCATGAGTAATACGGCCTTCCATATCATGTTCCTCGGTACCCATATCTACAGAAAAGGATAGTGGTTTTTCTTTACTAAGTATTGCTGTGCCAGAATAGCCTTTGCGCTCCGCACTATTGCTAAATAACTCATACCCCACAATATCTGTTAGCGCTTCACTCACTTGGTCATCTTGTGCTTTGGTTTCCTGAACACTGAATACATCAGCATCAAAATCGGCTATCACATCGGCAAAACCCTTTTTTACAGAAGCACGAATACCGTTTACGTTCCAAGACACTAATTTCATATTTTTTACTTTTTTAATTGAACTACTTATTTTTTAAATACGTATTAAGCATTCATTAAACTCTCAATTTCTTCTGCCTCAATGGGAATGTTCCCCATTAAATTAAAGGGTTCTCCCTTTTCTTGGATAACCACATCATCCTCCAAACGTACTCCAAAACCTTCTTCTGGAATATAGATACCAGGCTCAACCGTAAAAACCATATTCGCCTGCATCGGTTTTTTTAATTCACCGTAATCGTGCGTATTGAGCCCGATATGATGACTGGTGCCGTGCATAAAATATTTCTTGTACGCTGGCCAATCCGGATTCTCATTCTGTACATCGGACTTATCCAATAATCCCAATCCTAAAAGTTCAGAAGTCATTAACTTACCACATTCTTTGTGGTACTCCGCCCAAAGCGTGCCAGGTACTAAAAGTTTAGTTGCGTCGTTCTTTACGCGCAAAACTGCCTCATAAACATCCTTTTGACGCTTAGTGAATTTTCCATTGACCGGAATGGTACGGGTGAGATCACTGGAATAATTCGCATATTCGGCAGCAACATCCATCAAAATTAAATCACCATCCTTACATTCTTTATTATTTTCTAAATAGTGTAGCACGTTGGCGTTATTTCCAGCTGCGATTATCGGCGGATAGGCAAATCCTTTGGAGCGATTACGAATAAACTCGTGAATCAGTTCTGCCTCTATCTCATGTTCCCAAACACCGGGTTTTACAAATCCCAATAACCTACGAAATCCCTTTTCCGTGATATCACAGGCTGTTTGCATCAATGCTAATTCTTCCGGCCCTTTAACACCTCGTATTTCCTGAAGAATAGGATTGCTCTTGGCTACTTTATGTGCTGGATAATCTTGTTTTGTCTTTTTAATAAAACGGTCTTCACGGGTTTCGTTGACCACTGCTTGGCGGTAGTGCTCATTCGTGTTATAATAGACAGTTTCCGCCTCCGTCATCAAATCAAAGAACACTTTATCAAAATTAGATAACCAATAAATCGTTTGGATTCCAGATACTTCCGAGGCTTTATCTTTCGTTAGTTTTTCACCTTCCCAAACAGCAATATGGGCATTGGTCTCGCGAACGAACAAGATTTCACGATGCTTTTTATCCAATGCATCAGGGAAAAGCACTAATATGGTTTCTTCCTGATCTGCACCACTTAGGTAAAAAATATCCCTATGCTGCTCAAAGGGCATCACACTATCCGCACTTATGGGGTAAATATCGTTGGAGTTAAAAACCGCAATACTTTTAGGCATCATGCGCTGCATAAATTTCTTACGATTTTTTATAAAAAGTGAATCCGGGATTTGTTCGTACTTCATCGTTGTTTTCTTTGTCGTTAAATTTAAGAATTACAAAATACCTCCCCAACTTATCCTAGATTTTTTCAAAAAATGAAATACCTACATTTCTTATATAAATCTTGATTATATTTAGTCGGTTTATAATAAAACTGTCTAAATATTCTTCACATGAAGTTAAAACTACTTTTACTTGGTTTACTGTTCAATATTTCTTTATCAACTATCGCACAAAAAGATGCCAAGGTTTTCGAAAACCTAGATTTTCGTTTTATTGGTCCGGAAGGTAACAGAGCCATCGCCATTGCAGGAGTTCCCGACGACCCCATGATCAATTATATTGGAGCAGCTTCTGGCGGACTATGGAAAACAACGGATGGCGGACTCAATTGGGGCCCCATCTTTGACAATCAAGATGTTTCCTCCATTGGTTCGTTAGCCATTACACCTTCCAACCCAGATATTGTTTGGGTAGGCACTGGGGAAACCTTTGTAATACGCCCTGCACATGCGATGGGTGACGGAATTTATAAGTCTGAAGATGGCGGAAAGACATGGAAAAACATGGGGCTTGAAAAAACGGGTCGTATTGGACGTGTTATCGTGCATCCCACAAATCCAGATATCGTATATGCTGCAGCCCTTGGCCACACGTATGGGCCGCAACAAGAAAGGGGTGTCTACAAAACCATAGATGGAGGCGAAAACTGGAAGCGCATTTTTTTTGTTGACGAAAATACAGGAGCGGCAGAATTAGCGCTTGACCCAAAAAATCCAGACCGACTCCTAGTAGGCATGTGGTCTATTCATATCAATACTTGGGGATTACGGAGTGGTGGTGTCGGGGGTGGTATTTACAGAACTATGGATGGTGGGAATTCATGGGAAGCGATGGCTTCAAAAGGACTCCCGGGAGGCAAGGATAATCCTGTGGGTAAAACTGCGGTTGCCATATCTCATTCCAACCCTGATATTGTGTATGCACTTTTTGAAATCGATAGCCCAGCATTATACCGATCAGAGGATTTTGGAGAAACATGGACTTTGCAATCCAGAGACCATGATATCGCGGAGCGCGCTCCGTATTATACCCGCATGGCGGTTGGAACCGATAATCCAGACGAAGTTCATTTTGCCAGTGTAAAATTTAGCACTACCCTTGATGGCGGTAAGACTTTTAAAAGAGGATATAGAGCAGGTGGAGACAACCATGATATTTGGATAGACCCTACCAATCCAGACCGAATCATGGTAGCCCATGATGGTTGCGCCAGTATTAGTATTAACCACGGAAAAAGTTTTCAACGGGTCGTATTGCCAATTGCGCAGATGTATCATGTGTCGGTTGATGATCAAATTCCTTATAACGTATACGGAAATAGGCAAGACGGCTACTCTTATATGGGACCGAGTAATAGTAGACAGGGCTATATTCCCTTAGGATTATGGAAAGGTGTTGGCGGCTGTGAAAGCGGTTTTGCACAGCCCGACCCTTTTGATAATGATATTGTTTGGTCTGGATGCTACGATGGTGGACTGCAACGGTACGATGCAAAAACAGGTAATGCAAGAGATGTTCGGGTTTGGCCAGAGGCCGGTTATGGATGGGAGCCTGGTAAACTAAAATACCGATGGCATTGGAATTTTCCCTTGGCCTTTTCTCCCCATACCAAACACCGGGTTTATGTGGGCAGCCAATACGTGCATAAAAGTGATGATGGTGGGCAGAGCTGGCAGGTAATTAGTCCGGACTTGACCCTGAATGACAAATCACACCAACAGAATTCAGGTGGTGTTGCCGTAGATAATTTGATGACCTTTGACGGTTCTGTATTGTTCAGCATTACGGAATCCAAATTGGAACCAGGACTCATCTGGACAGGTAGTAATGACGGACAGGTACAACTGACCAAAGATGGAGGAGCCAATTGGACCAACGTTACGGCTAATATTTCCGACCTCCCTAAATGGAGTACTATTGCTAATATTGAAATATCGCGCTACAAGAAAGGAGCCGCTTACATAACTGTTGACTTACACCAAATGGGTGATTTTGACCCCTATGCTTATAAAACAGAAGATTACGGGCAAACTTGGAAATTGATTACTGCTTCGGTGCCAAAATCGGTGCACAGTTTTGTCCATGTCATAAAAGAAGATCCTAAACGCGAGGGCATGCTCTACTTAGGGGTAGATAATGGACTTTACATCAGCCATAACGATGGCGAAACTTGGATGCGTTTGCGCAACAATCTTCCGCCAGCTCCCGTATATTGGTTAGAAATTCAAGAACGTTTTGATGATTTGGTCGTAGGAACCTATGGCCGTGGCTATTATATTCTAGACAATGTAGCTCCTATCCGAGAATTTGATATGGACGCCAAAGATCAAAAAGCACATTTGTTTAGTATGCGCCCAGCTTATCGATTTATAGACCAGCAAGCTATAAAAACAGATGGGCCAAGTATGAATTCGGGTAAAAATCCCGCTTATGGTGCAGACATACATTATTATCTAAAGGACAGTACAGATAAAAAAGTGTCTATTGAAATACTGACTATGGATAATCAACTTATCCGAAGCCTAGAAGGCAAAACCGATGCAGGTATACACAGGGTGATGTGGGATTTGAGATATGAACCTACGTATAAACCAAAATTACAATCGACCCCTCCAGGTAGACCATGGGTACAGCTAAATGGGGAAGGTTGGAGGCCTCTAGTTACCTGGGATTTGGATTTGTGGCGTGGACAATTTGGGCCACGTGTAGCGCCACAGCAATACAAGGTTAAATTGATTGTTGGGGAAGAGGAATTCATCAGGGAAGTAGACGTGTTGAAAGATCCAGATACGGAAAGCACGTTGGACGAATTAAAAGAGCAGGTGGCATTTTCCTTAGAACTGCGTGATGCCATGAACTTGGCCGTAACCATGATCAATGATATTGAAACCATCCGAGCGGAACTCAACGAAATCATTCCAAAATTAAGTAAGAACAGTGACCGTAAAAAAGCGGAGGAACTGCGCATGTTAGCAGAATCCATTGCCGGTTCCTTGTACGATATACAACTAACTGGTGCCCGAGAGGATGCATTTAGGTCTCCCATGAAACTCTACGGTCGTATAAGTGCACTTGCCAGCGATATAGGCGGATTTGGAGCCGACTTCAAACCTACGGACCAGCAGCGGGAAGTCTATTCCATATTTAATAAACGCCTACAGAATGTGGATGCCAAGTTCAAAACATTTATGGATGTGGAAGTCAAAAAATTAAATATCCAACTGAAGAAAAGTGAACTTGAAATCCGAACTAACAAAAAATTAAAATCATAAAACACCTAAAAATAAGATGAAAAAACTATCCTTACTTTCCTTACTCGTTATTTTTATTAGTTCCTGCGCTGAAACCAAAACAGAAGAAACCCAAGCAGAACTGTTCGCTAGAGTCGACATGGAAATACAACAAAATTCTAAAGCTTACAGCTCCTTAAAAGAAGCCAGTGAAACCATTGGTCATCGCCTTACTGGTTCAGAAAATGGGTCTAAGGCAGAGGAATATACGTATAACAAATTCAAAGAATACGGTTATGACGACGTAGCATACCAGACGTTTGAGGTAGAAGCTTGGGCGCGTGGAACGGTTGCTTTAGAATTAGACAATGAACCTTTAAAAGTAGTAACACTAGGACATTCTCCCATAAAAGCTGATGTAACCGGAGAAATTATAGATATGGGTAATGGGCTGGAAGCCGATTATGCTGCCAACCCAGAGGCGGTAATGGACAAGATTTCCTTAGTCTATATCAATATTTTAGAAGGTAGCCCTGAAGGATTGACAAATCTCCACCGTAGTGAAAAAACTTCCTTGGCCATGAAATACGGAGCTATTGGAATCATTATTATCAACCAAGTACCTAATGGTGTTTTGTTGACCGGAACAGCATCGGTTACAGGAGCACTTATTCCAATTCCTGCAGTGTGTATAGGCATGGAAGATGGCATGGCTTTAAAAGAAAAATTGAAGCGTAAAAAAGTTTCAGCACATGTAGAAATGACCAATAAAAGTGATGTTATTAAAGCACGAAACGTAGTGGCTACCTTAACGGGTAGTGAAATTCCAAAAGAAGAAATTGTTATTGGAGGCCATTTAGATTCATGGGATTTGGCAACAGGTGCCATAGACAATGGTATCGGTTCCTTTGCTGTATTGGACATTGCACGTGCTTTTAAGGCAAATAATCTTCAGCCAAAAAGAACTATTAAATTCATTATGTTCATGGGCGAAGAACAAGGTTTATTAGGTTCCAAATATTTAGTCAATCAAGCTATAGCGAATAATACCATAGAGAATATTAAATACATGATGAACTTGGATATGGCTGGAAACCCTATTGGTATGAACGCTGGTGGACAACTGGAAAACGAAAACTTTTTTACGGAATTGGGCGCGGCCATACAGCAGCAGGACACCATTTATCAGAATACCTTCTCTAACCGTTCCGGATTGCATAGCGACCACCAACCTTTTATGTTGGAAGGGGTGCCGATTTTGTCGGTTCACAGTAATTTGGACCGTTCCATTTATGGATGCTACCATAGCGATTGCGATGATTTTCCTTTGGTTAACAAAGACCATATTACCAATACCGCGCGCTTTGGTACTATGATGCTTTACGGATTAGCCAATGCCGAAACCTTACCTGCGATAAAAATGGATAGCGAAACTACCAAACAGTTTATGATTGACAATAATCTGAAAGAAAAACTGATTATCGGTGGAGATTGGAAGTGGGAAGAGTAGTTTTAGATTAGGAAAAATATATTTCGATGAGAAAACAGTTATTATTTGTAATTTATATACTAGTAATATCCCATAGTTGCTCCCATGAAAAAGAGTCTGAGCCACTATCCCAAAAATATTTCGATATCATTCGTCCTGAATTCAAGGGCGATTTGGCCTATAAAACCACGGATTTTGTGGCGCAATATTGGCGTGTGGCTGGAAATACAGGATTCAACAAGTCCGTTTACTGGATTTCGGAACAATTGGAAAAGGCGGGCTATGTGTTGGAGCGTAAGGCGACAGATAAAGACCGACTCACGTATCGAATTGAAACGCGTACCATGGAGCATCCTACTTGGGAACCTGTTTCCGCATCTTTACAAATTGCAGGGGAAACAGCTCCGCTACTGGTTTCTGAAAGTAATCGTAATATGACCTACCTCAACTCGGCCTCCACTTCAAAGGAAGGGGTTACCGCGGAAGTAGTCCACTTAAAAAATGAGGCAGACCTCAGTAATTACGAAGTTAAGGGGAAGGTTGTTTACATAGCGGCTAGCGCGCGTAGGCTTGTTCAAAAATTGATAGACCAAGGTGCTTTGGGCGTCATTACGTATAATAACCCCCAGTATCTTCAACCAGAGAAGAATTCGACCTCTATCCAGTTCCGAAGTCTTCCGCCACAGACCAATACTCAATTTTGGGGTATTGCACTTTCCTACGCTGCCAAAGAACGATTGGAGTCCGCTTTAGAAAAAGGAAAAGTGGAAGTAATGGTGAACATCCAAACCAAAATATATGAATCTGAAGAGCTCACAGTAGTTGCAAATATTAGAGGTGCAAAATTTCCAAAAGAAAGACTTGTATTTAGTGCTCATATTCAGGAACCTGGAGCAAATGATAATGCTTCTGGTGTAGGTGTACAATTAGAAATGGCTTCGTTGGCTGCAAGCCTATTTAAAAACCAACAAATTAAGCTAGACCGAACTTTAACCTTTTTATGGGGCGATGAAATCATCTCTACCCGAAGGTATATACAAGAAGACACTGAACGTGCAAAAGGCATCAAATGGGGTATTAGTTTGGATATGGTGGGCGAAAATACCGCCATTACAGGCGGGAGTTTCTTAATTGAAAAAATGCCCGACCCTAGTGCAATTTGGACCCGCGGAAACGACAAACATTCCGAATGGGGAGGTGAAACCTTGTCTTTAGAGGACATGAAACCACATTACCTCAATGATTTTATGATAGCTAACCTTAAGAATCAGGGTGCATTTGCTAATTGGGAAGTGAACACCAATCCATTTGAAGGCGGCAGCGACCATACTCCTTTTTTGAATGCCGATATTCCTGGATTGCTCCTTTGGCATTTTACCGACCAGTTCTACCATACGGACAATGATAAAATTGATAACGTCTCCCAAGAAACCCTAAAAAACGTTGGAACGGGCGCATTGGCAAGCGCATTAACACTATTAAATGCTAATACCACCACAGCGGAACAGGTACTTGCAACTATAGAAAATACAGCAAACGAACGCTTGCAAGCGGAATATCAATTAAGCGTAGAAAGTCTTAAAAATAAGGGGGAACTTGAAGAAGAACAAGCCATATTAATGGCATGGCAAGATTGGTATTTCAACACAATGCAAACGGTTACCGATTTAGAGCAAAAGCCTTCAAAAGAATTAAAAGAAAAAATTACTGTCGCCCAAGAAATTTTAAAAACATCCGTAAAGCGACAAATAGCCCAGCTTGAAAAAAATTAATCCAAATCCATATCATAGCCCTTCAAATCTTCCGAGGTCATTAGTAATACATTAACATCCATAGTTATGGGTGTTAATGGTTCATCCAAACTATCCCTAGGAACACTAACTATGACATCGACTACATCCATCCCTTTTATAACTTTTCCATATACCGTATAATCGCCATCCAAACGGTGTTCACCTTCCTTATTCTGAACGATGTAGAACTGGCAACGTGCGGATAACTTATCCGGATTACCATCCCTACCCGCTCCAAAAGCACCGTAAGTATGTGTTAGTTTTTCATTGAATTCTGGTTCTAATAAGTATTCAGGATCATTAAACCCTTCAGGAGTATCTGGGCATCCGGCTTGTGCCACGAAATCAGGTATGACGCGATTAAATGTTAGACTATCCCAATATCCGGCATTCGCTAACCCTATAAAACTCTTTTTATGGTTTGGCGTTTCCTCATAAAGCCAAACCAATATCTCCCCTTGTGGTGTTAAAATTTGACCTACTTCGTAACTTTTGACCGTTGAACATGCACTCAAAACAATGAGAAGTGCACCGACAAGCATACTATTTTTCATATGTTGAAATTTCTGTTTTAAAACTACAAAAAAAGAGGCCTAACAAGACCTCTTTCTAAATTTTGGTTGGTGATAAATTATTAACTTTTCCCCATAGCACCTTTGATAGCACCAACAATAGCCATAAGTACGCCACCGCCAACACCTCCGCCGGCAACACTACCTAATATCCCTGCGATGTCAAAACCGCCATCAGCACCTGCAGCAGCTCCTGCACCAATGCCCAACATTCCTAACAGCTGACCGCCCAGTCCACCACCTAAAATTCCCGCTAAGGAATTCCCTACAGTACCTAGATTTAATTTAGGTAATATTTTGGCCACTACATTTCCTCCGACAGCACCGGAAACTAATTGAATAATTAAAGGTAAATATTCTTCCATTATATTGATAATTAATTGGTTATATGTTAATAAATTAACAATAATAAAATGATATATGCAATCATTAGAGAAAAAAATAAAGAAATACTAAATCAGCTTTATTGTTACAAACACGAAAATCATAGTCAAATACATTGGGAGCCGACGACTAAAATATATCGTTTAGTCGTAATATTTTTTTCTTGCTGCCCCTAAAACTTATTGCTAACTTCCACACAAGAAATGGAATACCATAACAATGAAATTATTTTACCTCGTTACCCTATTTAGCATTAGCCTTGGACAAGCGCAAATTCAACCGACTTCATCTGAGCAAGTGAGCAGCGCTCTGAAATCAAAAGCGGCCCTTTCTGAGCAATCCCTATTCAAAAACATACCCTTAACCAGCATTGGACCTACGGTCATGAGTGGTCGTGTTGCCGATTTGGAAGTCAACCCAGAAGACCCAACTGAATTCTACGTGGGCTACGCATCAGGAGGCGTTTGGCACACCAAAAATAATGGCACTACGTTTACGCCCATTATGGATAATGCCCCAAGCATCAATGTTGGGGACATCGGGATTCATTGGCCATCCAGAACCATTTGGGTAGGTACTGGAGAGAATATTTCTTCACGATCCTCCTACTCAGGTATTGGGATGCTAAAGACTACAGATAACGGGGAAACTTGGGAGCTAAAAGGCTTAAAAGATGCCCATCACTTTGGTCGTATTCTAGTGCATCCAACCAATCAAAACGAAATAGTCGTAGGTGTTACTGGCAGCCTCTACACTACTAACGAAGAACGTGGCATGTACAAAACCACCGATGGTGGTGCGACTTGGGAAAAGACCTTATACATAAACAACAGTACAGGAATAATCGATGTAGCACATGCGCCAAAGGATTTTTCCATACAGTATGCAGCGGCATGGGAAAAAGAACGGAAAGCATGGGATTTTACAGGAAACGGTAATGCTTCGGGGATTTACAAAAGTACCGACGCAGGGAACACATGGGTTAAAATTTCAACACCAAAAAGTGGGTTCCCAACAGGAGAAGGCGTTGGTAGAATTGGCTTTGCTGTTTACGATGAAAAGACAGTATATGCAGTACATGACAATCAGTTTAGAAGATCAAAAATATCGGACGACACATCCAAAATATCAGAAGGTCTATCAAAAAAGGACTTTAGCTCCATGACAGCGAATGATTTTCAAAAATTAAGTGATACCGATTTGAATAGTTTCTTTAAAGACAATCGGTTTCCTGAGGAATATACGGCAGCAGTAGTTAAGGAAATGATTTCTAAAAATAAGATTAAAGCTTCGGATATAGCCCGTTATTTAGGAGAAGATGACCCAGATGCACCGAAGACCCCAGTTATTGGTGCAGAAGTATATCGAAGTGATGATGCAGGGAAAACATGGAAAAAGCAAAATAAGGACTATATAGACGACCTGTTCTATAGCTATGGGTATGTGTTTGCTCAAGTGCGCGTAGATGCTTCCAATAAAGACAAAATCTATCTTTTAGGTGTTCCTATCATTAAATCTGACAATGCGGGGAAAACCTATTCGTCCATTCAAAAGGAAAATGTGCATGTAGATCATCATTCCCTTTGGGTGAATCCTAAAAGACCTGGACATTTAATCAACGGGAACGATGGCGGCTTAAATATTTCATATGACGATGGAGAACACTGGACCAAGAACAATTCCGAATCCCTAGGCACCTTTTTTGCGGTTAACATTGACCACCAAGAACCCTACAACGTATACGGTGGGCTGCAAGACAATGGAGTTTGGATGGGGCCACACAATGCCAAAAGCGATTTTGCCTGGCAACAGAACGGACACCATCCTTGGAAAGGTATCGCTGGTGGCGATGGAATGCAAATTCAGATAGACCGCCGAAATCCAAATATTGTATTTACAGGTTCTCAATTTGGTTATTATTCCCGTATTGATATTGAAAACGACAAACGGACCTTTATAAAGCCGTCCCATAAATTGGGCGAAGTACCTTATCGGTTTAATTGGGAATCTCCTATCCTACTGTCCTCCCATAATCAGGATATTCTTTATTTTGGAACGAACAAATTTATGCGCTCCATGAACCAAGGCGATACTTGGGAGGCTATTTCACCTGACCTTACTACTGGCGGTAAAAAGGGGAACGTTCCGTATGGTACATTGACTACAATTTCAGAATCACCTTTTCAATTTGGACTGTTATATGCTGGAAGTGACGACGGTATGGTAAATCTTTCCAAAAATGGCGGTAGTACTTGGGAAGAAATAGGACAAAATATTGGCTTAACGGGGCTTAAGTCAGCCGAAAAGCTTTGGGTTGCACAAGTACTGGCATCAACCCATAAAAAAGAACGGGTTTACGTAGCATTAAGTGGATATCGTTATGACGATTTTACAATCTATCTGTATAAAAGTGATGACTCTGGAACCACCTGGAAATCAATTGCCTCCAATATTCCAAATTCCCCAGTAAACGTAATCATCGAAGACCCAGTAAACGAAAATCTTCTCTTTGCAGGAACGGATAACGGATTATATGCCTCTATAAATCAAGGGGTATCTTGGGAGATCTTCCAAAACGAAATGCCCAATGTAGCCATACACGACCTAGTCATACAACCAGAAGCCAAACACTTGATTATAGCCACCCACGGCCGAGGTATTTATAAATCAAATATTGCACCCTTGCAGCTCATGAAGCCTAACATTGTAGCCAAAGACCTCTACGTTTTTGATTTGGAAAACATAAAACATTCCAGCAGATGGGGTAACGCTTGGAGTTCTTGGATAAAAGCTAATACACCAGGTTTAGATGTAACTTTTTATTCCTCTAACCCAGACACTATTAAAGCATTGGTTAAAACCGATGATGACATTGTGGTTAGCGAAACAGAACTAAAAGCTGACAAAGGGCTTAACGTACTTTCATTCGATGTAGCATTCTCCAAAATGGGTAAAATGAACTACCTTAAAAAACACAAAGCCAAGTTGGAGCAGGCAAAAGATGGAAAAACCTATCTTCCTAAAGGCACCTATACAGTAGAACTTGCCGGGTCTGGGGCAAAAGAAATCAAAACATTTACAATTGAATAACAACAACATGAAACAACATAAAATATTACTGGCTGTGCTTTTGTTATTTCTAGGAGTTTACTCGAACGCACAAGGATTAGATAAAACTATAAACGTATTAATTATCGATGGCCAAAATAACCATGTACAATGGCCAAAGACTACCCATATGCTAAAGACCTATTTAGAGGAAAGTGGTCTTTTTAAGGTGGATGTTCAACGTTCTGCTTACACTTGGAAAGGAGAAGAATTCATCCTAGAATTTCCTGTAGACCAAAAAACCGAAGCCTTGGAAAATCCAAAACCTGATCCAAATTTTAGTCCAGAATTCTCTAAATACGATGTGGTCATCTCCAATTTTGGTTGGAATGCAGCAGATTGGACAGATGCAACTCAAAAATCCTTTGAAAACTATATAGAAAATGGGGGTGGATTGGTTGTATTTCATGCGGCAGACAACTCTTTCCCAAAATGGGAGGTCTATAATAAAATGATCGGTCTTGGTGGATGGGGCGATCGTAACGAAAAAGATGGCCCATACGTTTATTATAACGATGAAGATGAACTAGTCCGTGATACGGCGCCTGGCAACGGCGGCGAACATGGCCCACAAAGTGAATATCAGATTCAACTTAGAAATACAGAACATCCCATTACAAAAGGAATGCCAACCCTATGGATGCATACCAAGGACGAACTCTATGCTAAATTAAGAGGCCCCGCAGAGAATATGGAGATTTTAGCAACGGCTTATGCCGACCCTGATAATAAAGGCACGGGACGGCACGAACCGGCCCTAATGACTCTGACCTATGGCAAAGGGCGCATATTCCATAACATTATGGGACATGCTGATTATTCGGTTGCCTGTGTCGGGTTTATAACAACGATGTTGAGAGGAACAGAATGGGCGGCAACAGGCAAGGTAACCCAAGAAATTCCCGAGAACTTCCCTTCAAAAGAAAAATCGAGCTCTTTAACAACCGAATATTAAGTATATGCTTAAAAAGTCTTATTGTTTTGTTATACTAAGTTTGGTTTTTAAGGATACGCTCATTGCTAATAGAAACAATAGCTATCGAATGAATATGAAGTATCTAAAAATTTAAACAACTTATATCCACAGTAAAAATATATGGAGCTCACTTTAAGTATTCCAGCCCTATTATTTCCAGCTATTTCTTTAACTATGCTAGCCTATAACGCGCGCTATCTAGCGATTGCGGCATTAATCCGTCAATTACACCAAAAATATCAAGAGACAGCATCCGAATCTGTTAGGTTACAAGTCAAAAAGCTGAGTAAAAGATTAACCATCATAAAGAATATGCAGGCCACTGCAATTTTCAGTTTTTTATTAGCGGTTATTACGATGGCATTGATTTACTTAGAACATTCCACATTGGCCAACGTAGTTTTTGGCTTTAGCCTTATGGCTTTGATGATTTCCCTGATACTAAGTTTAATAGAAGTCCAATTATCTACCAAAGCACTTTCCATTCAACTCAAGGATATGGAATAATGGCTGTCTTTAGTGGCTTTAAGGAAAAGGGTCATTCCTCTTTAAAACAGTATTGGGATAGACATCTAGAAAAAACATTGATGGACTTAAAAACCTTTTGGGTGAAAGCGTACTTACCCAAGAAAAATTTGATTTAGAAAAAACAAAGATTTTAAAGGGTGAATACGCAGAAATAGCTAACATTTCAGATGTATTTACGCTTTGAAATAAACTTCAGAAGCCTTTATCGACAAAATACACTAACCAACTCAGCAGTCGGTTTTTTTTAAACTGATTTTCACCACACTTTAAAAGAAGTCGACAAAAGCAATATTTTAGAACACAAAGAGCAGAATACTGTCTGTTTATAAAACTTTTGATAGAAAAAAAGACTAGGTAGTTTGTTTTTTAAAGTTTCAAAGTGCGTTTCATCGAACGTAAGCCATCTTTTTTAGATATTTATTTTGAATTTGGCAACAAGTGAATAAAAAAACTTATTTCTTAGGAATCAAATCTGAATGGTTTAACAATAATTTACAGCAAATAAATCTTATATAATATACCTATATTTAACATCTTGTCAAAACTACTTTTTGGTTATGCAATATGTAAAACAGCTAGACTATTTTAAAAACATAAGGGAAGTGCGAGAGTTCGAATTTGGAAGTTTTTACTTTTTCGATGGTTTGGTTATATCTGAAATCAACAAAGGTGTATTCTTCCAATGGAAAATGGCTGAAAAAGCTGTTAAAGCTGCTAAGGAGTTTTATGGGGAAGAACAACCCATTGCCTATATTTCCAACCGAATCCATAGTTATACCGTGGCACCCGCAGATTGGCTGAAGTTCTACAGTCATAGACATGAATTAGCTTACTATTCGGTAGTAGGCAATACTACAGGCAGTTTACCTAGTACCCTTTTAGAAAAAATGTTTTTCAAAGGCTCCCTGATGCAGTTCAATGAAATTGAGGAAGCGATAACTTGGAGTTTAGAAAAATTAGAAGCGGACAATAGCATTTTACCTTAAAAATTGACCGTCCCAATATGCAATAAAGCATCTCCTTGATTAACAACAGCTTGGTGATTTAAGCAAATAATATACCCAGCAAAAGGGGCTTTTATTTGCTTTGTTTTTCTAGCATACGTGTCGGAAACTATTCCAAGTAGGGTCCCTTTTTCAACCTTAGATCCATTTGAAATTTTTGGCACGAAAATACCTGCGGTTGGAGCGCGAAGCCACTTACGACTTTCCAAATGAATAGATGAATTAGACTTGTTAGTATCCATAAAGTTATCATCCATCATTTCTAAAGCTAAGAGCACCCTTTTAACACCTGAAATTCCTTGTTGAATCGAGTATTCATCAAAACGCATGCTTTCTCCCGCTTCAAACACTATCGCCGGTTTATGAAGGCGAAAAGCTGCATTCCTAAAAGAGCCTTTTATCAACTTAGAAGTAAAAGTAAGGGGAGCATTAAACATTTTGGCTAAAGCCGCACTTTTTTCATCCTCTTTGGTATACCTAATCTGTGGGAAATTATGCCGTTGACCTCCACCAGTATGCAAATCTATAGCTACATCTATTTGTGGCAGTATCTCATAAAGGTAATGATACGCTATTCTACTGGCCATGGAACCGGATTTTGTGCCAGGGAAACTTCTATTTACATCTTTGCCATCTGGCACATCCCTAGAATAGTGGATAAACCCAAATATATTCAGTATCGGAACTGCAATCACCGCACCGGCATCAACCTTAAAACTACCGTCATGTAACATGCGGCGTACTATTTCAATTCCGTTCACCTCATCTCCATGCAAGCCTGCTTGAACTAAAACTACTGGACCTGGTTTTTTGGCATTATAAACATACACAGGTATATCTATTAAAGTACCCGTAGGTAAGCGATCTATAGTAATTTTTACAAATTTGGACTTGCCAGGCACAACCGGATCACCTCCTATTGTAATCGTTTTATTTTCTATTTCTATTTTCATGCTTCTAATAATTCTATAATTAATGGGGTTAATCTTTTAAATGAAATGTTCAAATTTTTCCGCCTCTCCTGCTGTGCGTTTTGTGAAGTACACATTCATACTTACCAAAGGAAGAGCCATATCCATTTAAAAGGGTCAAACTACTCGTATTAACCTGCATCAACTACTTTTTCTGTTTAATCATACATTCTAAAATAAGGTATTTTCGCTATAAAATCTAAACAGGTTTTCTTACATGATCAAAATGGGTCTAAATAGTTTAATTATAAGACACGGTAGTTGGGAATACGCCAATTGCATAGTATCTTTGTTGTATAAATTTAACTACAATACAATGAGCGGAATTCTAAATTCGTCGATTGGAAGAAAATTTGCCATGGCACTTTCGGCACTCTTCCTTATGGTTTTTTTATTACAACATTTTGCCATAAATATACTCTCAGTTTTTAGTCCTGACACGTTTAACGATGTATCTCAATTTATGGGGACTTTCTGGGCTGTGCAATATATATTGCAACCCGTTTTAATATTTGGAGTGATTTTTCACTTTGTAATGGGTTTTGTGCTAGAAATAAAAAACAACAAAGCAAGGAAAGTGAGTTATGCCAAAAGCAATGGGTCTGCTAACTCCTCCTGGATGAGTAGAAACATGCTACTAACCGGAGCGGTTGTATTAGCGTTTATGGTACTTCACTTTATCGATTTCTGGATTCCTGAAATTAATATAAAATATATTCAAGGAGACATGTCAGGTTTACTAGACCCTAACGTTGCGGATAGCGGTTTAAGATACCATGAAGAGCTGGTTCATAAATTTCAGCACCCCCTGCGTGTTGGAGCTTACGTACTATCGTTTGTACTATTGAGCCTTCACTTATTACATGGTTTTAGTTCTGCATTTCAATCTGTAGGAGCAAATAATAAATACACCAAAGGGTTAGAAGGATTTAGTAAAGTTTATGCAATTGGGATTCCGCTCGGATTTGTTTTTATTGCACTATTTCACCACTTTAACCACTAAAAAATAGCTTGTATGGCTTTAGATTCTAAAATACCAGAAGGACCACTTGCGGACAAGTGGACAAATCATAAAAATCATATTAACCTTGTTAACCCTGCCAACAAGCGTCTAATAGATGTTATTATTGTAGGTACCGGCTTAGCAGGCGGTTCTGCTGCAGCCACATTGGCCGAGTTGGGATACAATGTAAAAGCATTTTGTTTTCAAGATTCGCCACGTCGCGCCCACTCTATTGCAGCACAGGGTGGAATAAATGCAGCAAAAAATTATCAAGGCGACGGTGATTCAACATATAGATTATTCTATGACACGGTGAAAGGTGGTGATTACCGATCCCGTGAGTCAAACGTATACCGCTTGGCTGAAGTTTCTACCAATATTATTGATCAGTGCGTTGCACAAGGTGTACCCTTCGCCCGTGATTATGGTGGCTTACTAGACAATCGTTCTTTTGGTGGTGTATTAGTTTCAAGAACTTTTTATGCGAAAGGACAAACGGGTCAACAACTATTGTTAGGCGCATACTCTGCAATGAATCGTCAAATAGGTCGTGGTAAAATTAAAATGTACAGCCGTCACGAAATGTTAGATGTTGTTATTGTTGATGGAAAAGCACGTGGTATTATTGCCCGTAATTTGGTAACTGGTGAAATTGAAAGACACTCCGCTCATGCTGTTGTATTAGGTACAGGGGGTTATGGAAACGCTTTTTACTTATCAACTTATGCAATGGGTAGTAATGTAACTGCTGCTTGGAAAGCGCATAAACGTGGTGCATATTTTGCAAATCCATGTTACACGCAGATTCACCCAACCTGTATTCCAGTTTCTGGAGATCACCAATCGAAGTTAACGTTGATGTCAGAATCTTTAAGAAATGACGGTCGTATTTGGGTCCCAAAACATAAAAAAGATGTTGAAGCTATTCGTGATGGAAGTTTAAAACCAACACAATTAGCTGAGGAGGATCGCGATTATTACTTAGAAAGACGTTATCCTGCTTTTGGTAACCTTGTACCACGTGATGTTGCATCTAGGGCGGCAAAAGAACGTTGTGATGAAGGATATGGAGTAAATAAAACTGGTGAAGCAGTTTATTTAGATTTCGCATCAGCATTTATGCGTTACGGAAAAGAGCAAGCGCACGTTAAAGGATTAAATGAAGACGATGACGCTTTAGTTAGAAAACTAGGTCAGGAAATAGTTAAGAATAAGTATGGAAATTTATTCCAGATGTACGAGAAAATTGTAAATCAAAATCCATACGAAACCCCAATGATGATTTATCCTGCTGTTCATTATACCATGGGTGGTATTTGGGTAGATT
>CAZMUV010000040.1:0-32111 GCA_964569345.1 uncultured Maribacter sp.
CTACTTCGATTCCTAAGGCTTTCTTTGTAGCCCAAAAATCGATACGTGTCTTTTGCTTTTCTGGATACAGTTCCATTAAAATGACATTTTCAGGCTTTTCATCAGCAACAATAACATCTCGCACTTCTTTGATATATTGTGCCTCATCCAAGCCACTAAAGAAATAATGAAATCCCTCTTTTGGGATGTCCGGATAGTTGTTTAAAAATACCTTGCCTAAAAAGGGCTGATAAAAAAACAGGGTAGGGAAGGCCTGTAACTCTATTAATTGAGGGGTAATACCACCACTACCATCTTCACAAAGTCCAAAATCGATGGCCAAGAAGTGTGGTTTTCCTATGTTGGATGGCGATTGTATTTCTTTAGGCACAAACTGCTCACGGATTTTATCAAAATCCATTTGCCATAATTGATCTATGATACTTTCACAAGCATCAAATATTTCATTCTTTACCTTCTTACTAATGAAAATTGGAGTTTCCGATGATCGGAAAGCGGTTCCTTCCCCATAAGTGTCCACAATTTCCTTTTTCAGGTTTTCGTAGAATTCTTCTTTAAAACCGGCATTGAACTGTTCCCTTATTTTTGAAATCATGCCATTTGCGATTTTGTTTGGCAAATAGCTTCTGCCGCTAACTTTAAAAATTTAGGGATAATCACAGCATTTGTTTTCATAATCTTATCATCGTCATTCAGATGTTCTAACATATTTTTATATTTCCTTTGTCCATGTTTGTTGATTACGATTGCCTTTTTATCCTCGCGTTCAAAATAGCGTGTCATCCCCTCGGCATCTGCCTCTGGATGAAACTGGGTTCCAAATATTTCATTAGAAAAACGAATGGCCATTACAGCGCGCTCCAAAGCGACATTAGGTCTATTCTTCTCGATACACAATACCTTTCCGTCTAAAGAGTCCAATTTCCACTCTTTGGGGCCAATTACTTGGTAGTCTCTAGAATCTACAGCATAAAAAGGGTCATCCAAATCTTGGAACAACACCTCGTGCTGGCCACTTTTTGTCTTATGCATAGGTAAAACCCCAAAGGAAGTAGATCTGCGTTTTGTTACTCTAGCCAAATCCCAATGCAAACATGCCAATTGAAAAGAATGACAAATAAGAAAAAGATGCTTTTTACTAGGTTTGGAAAGATTGTGCAACAAAACGGCATCCAGAAAATTAAAAAAAGCATTCTCCCAAGGCTCGCCTTCAACCAACGGTGTTCCAGGACCTCCAGAAGATATAAACATATCGTAGTCCTTAATTTTAGGTGTTTCGTTTTTTACACGGACATCAAAAACATCGTAACTCCCTTTAATTTCCTTCTGACCTAAAAACTGTTCTACCAACATAGTAATACAGCGCATGCCTTCATTTGCGTGCCCGGCATTCATATCTAAAACAGCAATTTTATATTTTCTATTCATCAATCATTTATCTCTCTAACTAACGTAAAAAAATCGTTTTATGTTTAAAACAAGGTCAGAATTACAATCCTTTTTTCGTCTGAGCCACTACGTATTCCATAACTTTTTTAAGGTCATTGGTGTCTTCATAAATCTTTAACTGCCTATCTGCTCCAGAACCTTGTTCCAGCATCTGATATACATAATTTACTTCTGTACGGCAACCCAGCTCGTCCACTACGTCATCAATAAATTCTAAAAGTTCGTTAATCAACACAGGAAAGGCTACTTCTTCCTGCCGGCCAAAATCTATAAGTTTAGCATCTACCCCCCAGCGTGCCGCACGCCATTTATTTTCATTAATTAAAATACGCCTGTACGACCTAAAGCTTTGATTTTTTTGGTGCAATTTGCTCAATTTAGCAATGATACACTGCATTAGCGCTGCAACGCACATGACTTCATCCACCGTCATAATCATGTCGCACACCCTAAACTCTACCGTTGGGTAAAATGGATGCAAGCGAATATCCCACCAGATTTTCTTGCCATTGTCTATGCAATTTGTCTTCACCAATAAATTTACAAAATCATCGTACTCCGGAACACTACCAAAATAAGGTGGAATACCAGTCCTAGGGAATTTATCAAAAATCTTAGAGCGGAAAGATTTAAAGCCTGTATCTCTGCCTTCCCAAAATGGTGAGTTGGTAGACAAGGCATATAAGTGTGGTAAAAAGTAGCGTGCTACATTCATAATCTGCAAACCCTCTTCCCTATTTGGAATAGCCACATGCACGTGCATTCCAAAAATGAGGTTGGAACGGGCAACATCTTTCATCTCATGAATTAGCTGGTCGTATCTTGGGTTTGGAGTAATCAATTGCTCACTCCAATGGGAATAAGGGTGGGTTCCAGAAGCGGCAACCTCCAAGCCCTCCTTTGCGGCCAATTCGAAAATCTGTTGTCTTAAATAAGAAACCTCATCCCTAGCCTGACCAATATTCTCGCAAATATTAGTGCCCATTTCTACCATAGACTGGTGCATCTCTTCCTTAATACGTTCCTTTAAAAAGACTTTTCCGCCATCAATGATTTTTGACATCTGGGAATGAAGCTTTAAGCTATCGCTATCCAGAATCTGAAATTCTTCCTCTATTCCCAGTGTGAATTTGTGCATCTCTCTATTGCTTTTAAGATTTTATCTAAATTATTTTGCTTTTTTAGAAGTAGGCTTTGCTTTTACAGTAGTTTTTTTAGTTGCCGTTTTCGACTTTGTTACCGTTTTCTTTGCTATTGGCTTTTTCTCAACTACTTTCTTCACTGGCGTAGCCGCTTTTTTAATAACCGTTTTCTTTGCTTGAGCAGCTGTTTTTAAAGAACTTTTTTTGACTACAGGCGTTACCGGAGTAGAAGCATCCCTAACATAAGAACCCCAAGAAGTTCCGTTCTTTTTTGGTTTGTGCGCCTTTGCTTTTTCAGTAGCAAGTTTGGCAGAATGTTCCACAATCCAATCAAAGTTCTCTTGACCTACGGAATTAATATCCGCATCTGGAGCTGGGTTACAAAAATCGATTGCATAAGGTATACCATTACGTATAGCGAACTCTACCGTATTAAAATCATATCCTAAAGCCTTGTTTAATTTTAAGGTATAATCCGTTATTAATTTCATCAATTTCGTATGTTCTGCACCCGTTGTTTTTGACTCGGTTGCATAGCGGGCGTGAAACTCGTTGCGTGGCTCATAAGGCATAATATGCACATACTTTTGACCCAAACAGTAGACTCTGTAATAATCGTCGAACTGGATTTCTTCTTGAAGCATCATGACCAACTGTCCGGTTTCTTCCAAACACTCAAAAAGGTTGTCAGCATTTTCTACTTTGTATACGTTTTTCCATCCACCGCCATCGTGTGGCTTCATATATGCTGGAAAACCGATATAATCGAACATGTAGTCCCAATCCAAAGGTGCTTTCAGATTTCTAAACGAAGTCTCACTAGTATCTTCCGGTCTTTCTTTGGAAGGCAACAATACGGTCTTAGGAACGGGAACACCTAGTTCCATAGCCAAACAGTTGTTAAAGAACTTTTCATCAGCACTCCACCAAAACGGGTTATTAATTACCGCCGTTCCCATCAAGGATGCATTTTTAAGATACGCGCGATAAAAAGGAACACTTTGAGAAATTCGGTCTATAATAACATGATATCCGTAGTCTATGCCCTGTTGTAATTTATCAATTTGAACGGCTTCAGCGATAATTTCACCTTTGCCCATTTCGTTTACCTTATCTATAAATGCCCATGGGAAAGTGTCTTCCATCCCAAATAAAATACCTACTTTTTTTACCATAATTATTTCGTTTTTTGTCATTCCTGCGGAGGCAAGAATTTCTATTTTATGCTATGAATATTGATTTTATTTATCACTAATTAATGTTGGTATTATCTCTTTGGCTGTAATCAGAGAGCCAACGCCTTAAAAATATTTTCCAAGATATTCTGGGAACATCATTTTCCATAAAGGCCAATCATGGTCCTGCCATTTTTTTTCATCGTACCAATGTGCTATTTCTTTCCTATTTAAAATACCCGACATATGCTTGTTCTTATCCAAACAGATATCCCAATCGGAAGTGCCCAAAACAATCTGCATGTGATTGTATTTCCAAGATTCTTCCTTCTCCATATACTCGGCCGGACAATTAAAATAAATACGCATGTCTTCTGAATACGGGGTCATGTTTCGAATACTGAACGCTGCACTCATAGCAATCAAATGAGAAACCAAATCTGGAAAACGAAAAGCCACGTTAGCCGCATGGAAACCTCCAAAACTAACTCCAGCCACTCCTATCCTGTGTGCGTTACATTCTTTTTGAATATACGGAATGAATTCGTCCTTTAAAAATTGCATATACAATTCGTAATTATGAATCTTGGTTTCCGAATCCATATTGTCATCATAGAAAGACAACATATCTATCGTTTCTACATTGTAAAGTTTAACCCTGCCTTCTTCCACCAAGTGCATGACGGAGGTGTTCAATCCAAAATCAGAGTTTTGGGTGTATTGTCCGCCAGAAGAAGGGAACATTAAAATGGGATGTCCCCAATGTCCAATAACCTCAACCATTATGTTGCGGCCTAATGTATTGGAGTAATAAGGAATATGTTCAATTTTTGCCATATGTTACATTTATCCAAAAGGATTAACAATCAACTATTTAGGGGTGCAAAATTAATTTAATTTTTAACACAACAAATTTTATTTTTCACTATTCGTTATACTTGCACTCGCTTAATGTAATATATGGATTTTCAGATTGATTTTATTAGTGCAAAAGGTAATTTTTTTTCAAAAAAATTGAACAGAAACGTTGCCTTTAGATTTGTAGCTCCTGGCAACTACAGAAAAAGTGAAGCTCCGTTTCCTGTACTTTTAATGAACGATGGTCAAGATTATCAGGCTATGAAGTTAGAAAAAACACTGACCGAAGCCTTCACAGATACCGGTATAACACCTTTTTGCTACGTCGGAATCTCCTGTAATGACTATAGAATTAACGAATACGGCACAAGTAGTACTCCAGATTTTAAAAACCGAGGGAACAAAGCGGCTAACTATTCGAAATTTATCATTGAAGAATTTATACCTTTTCTAAAGTCAGAATTCAAACTCTCCAAAAAACAGGCAGACTGGGTGTTTTGCGGAATGTCTTTAGGGGGAGTCTCCGCTTTTGACATTATGTACAACCACCCCACTCATTTTAATAAAGTGGGTGTTTTCAGTGGTTCCTTTTGGTGGCGAAAAAAGGCGTATATTAAAGGGGATAAGCTGGATAGGAGCCGTATCGTTTTAGACCTTATTAAAAATAGGGGCTATGTTGCCAGTCAAAAATTTTGGTTTCAATGTGGTTCTGCAGATGAAACAGCCGACCGAAATCATAACGGCGTTATTGACGCTATAAATGACACCATGGATGTTATTAAAGAACTAAAGGGGAAGGGGTATTCCTATCCTGGCGACATTACGTATCTAGAAGTTGATGGCGGCAAACATGATTTACTTACTTGGGGAAATGTCTTTCCTGATTTTTTAAAGTGGGCGTTTAAGGGTTGATAGAGATAGCTATTCTAATTCATAATTTTTCAAAACTTTCAAGGTGGTATACTCGAGTGCCTTTTCATGCGTAGCTTCCAAAACTATTTTGGGTGCCTTTTCAACTTTTACCGCTTCCAGCCATCGCATAATGCAAAGGCACCATTTATCTCCTTCTCTTAATCCGGGAAAACTCCATTGCGGTATAGGGGTTGATAAGTCATTACCTCTAGATTTAGTGTATTCCAAAAATTCATTGGTCATAATAGCGCAGACTATATGCGTCCCAAAATCCTCCTCTCCTGTTTTACAGAAACCGTCCCTGTAAAATCCTGTTTTAGGTTCAAAACAACACGGCTCCAAAGCAGTTCCTAATACATTTTTTGGAGGTGATTCTATTGAATTAAAAAGTAGTATCATTTTGTTTTCTGGCATTGTTTACTGTTGAGCTTTCCACGTATTATAAAAATCAACTATTTGAAACACATATTTGAACTCTCTATTTAGAATTTTTTGAGAGAGCCCTGGGCAATCTGAAAGTAAGCTTGAAAGCCTCTTTTTTTTAACTCCAAAAACACCTTGATTCGCCCTTACAAATGGTGTATTTTCTCCCTTTTGAACATAATCTATATCTTGTACAAGGGATTCTCCTTGCTCTTGAATTTCTAGAATATAGTGGTTCAAATGCCCTTCTGAACCAACCCTGTAAAAACTCTTTTTACTTCCGTTAAAAAAAGTCTTGTACTGCGTTTTGCCTATTTTATACGATTGGATATCGCTTGGGGCAAATCGTTTTTTCCTGCTTTTTCCTTTAAATCTAATCTTTTCATAAATTCCTAGATTGAATCCTTTGCTGGCTCTATCCCTAATCTTACCATAAAGTGTGTCATTGGAATTAGTGACAATATAACCATCTTGAAAGTCATCTTGGGCAATGGCATAGGGGGAGCCAAATAAAATCACAAAGAAAAATAGTGTAGAAAATAAAGTAGTAGCCTTAATCATATTTATACCTTAAAGAATATCTTTCTTTGGTACAAGAAATATGCCAAGAAGCAATAAAAAGCAACAACAGATAGGGCATATAGCAAGGATGACAACTGCATAGAAATAATATCATGCACAAATAGGTTCTGAAAAAGCCATCCATGTAAGGAGGTGTCCCCAATCTTTATTTGTCCCATAATTTTGGCAATAAAACTGGATAAGAAATAAACAATAATCGCATTGGCACCTGCATACCTGAATATACTTCCAAACTGAATTTTTTTCACGTCTGTGAGGTAGTAAATAAGGGCTAATACCAAATTTGCCCACCCTGCGGTGACCAAAACAAAACTACTGGTCCATAAGGCTTTATTGATAGGAAAAACCAAGTCCCAAAGATGTCCAATAATTAAAAGACCGCCTCCAATACCCACTAAAATAGTTGCTTTTTTAACTTGTTTGGAGGTTAATATCAAACCAGTGAAAACTCCTAAAAGTGCACTCGCTATAGATGGAACCGTGCTCAATAAGCCTTCTGGGTCATAGTCTGTTTTGTAATTGTGCGTTCCAAAAACTTGCACGTCCAACCAATTAGCCAAATTATTGGGAGCTCTATCCAAGGTAGACTCCAATCCGTTAACCGGCACCAGAGTCATCAAAAGCCAATACCCAATCAATAAGGATATGGTTATGGCGAGAAGTGCCCTCCACTTAAAATTGATAAATAAAATAGCGGTAAAAAAGAAAACTACTCCAATACGTTGCAATACGCCTGGAAAACGAATGTCGGAGAAATCTTTAAAGAACGGAAAACTGATTAAAAAGGCTCCAAGAAAGAGCCCAAGGCCAATCAACTTTAAAGTTCTAATTGTGATTTTTTTATAGATACCTGAATCTATTTTTTTGTTTTGATAGGAGAATGCGATAGATGTTCCTACGATAAACAAAAAGAAGGGAAACACTAAATCCGTTGGTGAATAACCATGCCAATCTGCATGCAAAAACGGAGCGTATACGCTAGACCATGTTCCAGGCGTATTTACCAACACCATCAGAATAATAGTTGCCCCTCTAAAAATATCTACCGAGAGAATTCTGTCTTTCATTGGTTTAGATTTTATAGTTTATACGCACTACTGTCGTCCGCCTTTCTACAGTTAGACGTGTACCAAAATATGTAATGGTTCGTAAAAGTATTATAACAAGTTCCCTTTCATACGATTCCAAGCTTTTATAAGCAAGAAGGCTGCAATTGCTGAGACTCCTGTTAAAATAAGTGCTAAGGTAGTTTCCCCATAAATCCAATATCCAGTAGCGAACATAATGGAATAAATTAATGCTACACCCAAAAGCATGGCTGTGATTCCGGAGGGAACACTCCATTTTTCATTACGCTCGATAATTTCAACATTATCGTTCTTTGCCTTGCTCACCACTTTTGCCCATCCTGGACCACCTGGTTGAGTTTTTCTATAGAAACTGCGTAGCGTTTCATCAGATTCTGGTTTAGTCAGTACAGTAACCAACATCCAAATAGTAGTGGTAACAACAACTACAAAAGGATACTCTGCCCAATCTGGAAAAACTCCTGTGCCAGGTGCAAACAAAATATCACCCAAGCTCGTTTTAGCTAATCCTATCACAATAATCCCAGAAGCAAACATGGCTGTGATTTCGCTCCATGCATTAATACGCCACCAAAACCAACGTAGGATAAACACCAAGCCCGTTCCTGCACCAAACTTTATCAATAAATCAAAAATTTCGAAGGCATTTTGTAAGGTCAACGCAAATAGAGCGCTAAGCACCATAAGTACAACTGTAGAAATCCTACCTACGGCAACCATTTGTTTTTCGGTAGCATCTGGATTTATCTGTCGTTTGTAAAAATCAAAAACAATATACGAGGAACCCCAATTTAACTGCGTAGAAATAGTACTCATGTAGGCTGCGATTAAAGAAGCCAAAACTATACCCAAAAGACCGCTGGGCAATTTGGTCAACATAGCAGAATAGGCAAGATCATGACCTAATTTACTTTCTTCAATATTCGGGAAAGCTGTTGCGATACTCGCAATGTCGGGGTATACTACCAAAGATGCTAAGGCGACCAAAATCCATGGCCAAGGTCGTAACGCGTAGTGCATGATATTAAAGAAAAAAGTTGCTCCAATGGCGTGATTTTCATCTTTTGCCGCTAACATACGTTGGGCAATATAGCCACCACCACCTGGCTCCGCACCTGGATACCACGAACTCCACCATTGTACAGCCAAAGGAATAATCAATAAGGTGATCAGGGTTTTCCGGTCGCTAAAATCGGGTAGAATAGATAGCTTTTCGGCAACGTTTTCATTGGCCATTAAGGCCTCAATACCACCAACTTCTGGAATATTTACCAAATAATATGCAGCGCCTATTGCACCTGCCATAGCTACAAAGAATAAAAGAAAATCAGTATAAACGACACCTTTAAATCCGCCTAATGCACTAAAAGTAACAGTGATAAGACCTGCTCCAACAACGGTTTCCCATGGTTCTAGGCCTAACATAATCCCGCCAATTTTAATAGCTGCCAATGTTACGGAGGCCATAGTGATAATGTTAAATAGACCGCCTAAATAAATAGCTCGAAACTTCCTTAAGAAACTAGCAGGCTTACCGCCATAGCGCATTTCATAGAATTCCAAATCTGTATTTACGTTAGACTTGCGCCAAAGCTTGGCGTATACGAATACCGTTAACATACCTGTGAGCAGAAAACACCACCAAACCCAGTTACCAGAAACGCCAGTAGTCCTAACTATATCGGTTACTAAATTGGGCGTATCTGTAGAAAATGTAGTAGCCACCATGGAAAGGCCTAAAAGCCACCAAGGCATGGTTCTACCGGAAAGAAAGAATTCAGACGAACTTTTACCAGATTTTTTAGAAACGTAAATTCCAATTCCTAAAACAATAGAGAAAAAAATAATGATAAAACTATAGTCGAGCGTGCTTAATTCCATAATTCGGAAGTTGGTTAGGCTCTAAAGATAAAATTATTTAGGATACTTTTGTGTTTTGTTCGCTCAATAGCTTTTAGGCTCACACTAATGACTATGGAAATTACGCTATCTTCTTGGATTCTTGCTAGTGCTGCGGCTTTCGTAATAGGGCTTTCTAAAGCTGGTATTAAAGGTGTTGCAGTCATAAACGTCACCTTCATGGCGCTGGCTTTTGGTGCCAAAGAGTCTACTGGAATGGTTGTGCCTTTACTTATTCTTGCTGATATTTTTGCCGTTATTTATTACAACAGACACACGCAATGGAAGTATGTTTTCAAACTGCTACCTTGGATGATAATAGGCGTTCTCATTGGCGTTTATGTAGGCAAAGATCTTCCGGAATACTTGTTTAAAATAGGCATGGCAATCATTATCCTCATTACTGTTTTTATGATGTACTGGTGGGATAGGAAGAAAATTAAAACCGTACCAAAGCATTGGTCATTTTCTAGTGCTATTGGTATTGTAGCAGGAGTAACAACCATGGTAGGGAATTTGGCCGGAGCATTTTCCAATATTTATTTTTTAGCGATGCGACTGCCTAAAAATCATTTTATAGGTACCGCGGCTTGGTTATTTTTAATCGTGAATATTATAAAACTGCCCTTTCATATTTTTGTTTGGGAGACCATTTCTAAAGAAACATTACTCCTGAATGTGAAACTTTTACCAGGAATAATTATCGGCTTTTTGGTAGGTATAAAAATCATATCATTAATTAAAGAAGCGTTCTTCCGTAAAATGATTTTAGTGCTTACGGCTTTAGGGGCGATATTGATTATGTTCCAATAAAACACAAGTAGCGTACCTGCATATTTCTTAAATATTTGTTAATATAAAATTTTCGCCCTATCTTTCAATTTGACAATCAAAAGTTTAGAGCCTTATGACACTTAAAGAAATTACGATAGAGCCAAAGCTGTTCGCAGATATTCTAGTAGTTTTGGGTTTCCTTGTATTTTGTTTTCTCTATATGGAGCATTACAACGAAATACAAAATGAAGCCAATGCAATTTTAACCCGGTCTTTAGAAGATTTAAACAGTAGCTTGGCCAATACGTCTTCTTCAGGAAAGTAAGTGTCGCTGCCACTAATTTAATCTGGAATAACAGCCGTTTTATTATTTGCATCCTAATATTTTAACGCTCTTTCACAAATCCTATGACCTCACAGAATTTGTAAACATTATTATTCTCGTTTCCTTAAACGATTACAGAGCTTACGGTAACACCGTATGTATAAGAAACCTTTAAAATTTAAAAAAACCATAGCCCCCTTTGTGGCATTTCATATAGGGTCCAAATAGTTCTATCCAAACAGGTTGGTTTATAAGAGCATTAAACTCTATCGGTCAACATGATAAACTTTAACGAACGATTTTTCCGGTCATCTGATTTTTTATTAGCTATAGCATCCACATCTATTTGAAGAATACAGGATATGCTAAATTCCGCAGTACCCCAGTCCTTTATTTTTAGTGTTAGTGTTAGTTCTTCTTCTATGAGTATATGTCAAAACCTAGGTGTTTAGTTTAGAAAATAGTTACCCCTCCTACGTACTATAAAAATGATGGCCTTCCTAAGAAAACATAGGTATAAATACCGCATTTGTAACTCCTACTCAACTCGCTATCCCTTATTTTGCATATACTATGCGATAATTCGGCTAAAATACAATCAGCTTTTTAATTGGGTCTCATGATTTCCTTCGAACCTTTCTATTTACGGACACTATTATTTTCACCCCAAGCCAGAACAAGTTTTACTGTAGTTAAAACAATTTATACCCAAAATAATGGTTTACCTTTAAGTGGAAGTGGCTTAAGAACCCTTTTTAAAAACTAGAAATGTATAGACACCTTACCTTACTTATATTTTTCTGCTTGTTTTCTTTAAGTGCGATGTCCCAAGATTGGGAAACCTCTTTTGAAACGGCAAAAGCCACAGCAAAGAAAAACCAAGTGCCAATTATACTCGTCTTTCAGGGCTCTGACTGGTGTGCGCCCTGTATAAAACTAGACCGAGAGGTTTGGAGTACTCCTATGTTTCAAAAGTATGCAGCTGAAAACTATGTAATGCTTCAAGCAGATTTTCCACGAAAAAAGATAAACGCACTTTCCAAAGAACAGACTACAGCCAATAAACTATTAGCCGAAAGGTATAACCAAAAAGGTATATTTCCTTTGGTTGTGCTCTTAGATGCAGATGGAAAGGAACTCGGACAGACCAGTTATAAAAGACTTGCGCCTGAAGCATATATAAAAGAACTCAATTCCTATTTAAACTGATTTTGAAAATCATACTCTTCTTCATCTTCGTTAGTTTGAACTTTATTGGAGTGGCACAACAACCCTACAAGAAAATTGCAAAGTTGATGGGTAGTCGATTCGAAATTACCGTTGTGGCCGAAAATGCGGTTGAAGGTGACAAATATATAGCCATGGCAGTTGCCGAGATTTCCAGAATAGAAAAATTAATTTCCTCCTGGGATCCAAATTCCGAAACTTCTGAAATTAATTCCGCAGCTACCGAAAATCCGGTTAAGGTTTCCAAAGAACTTTATGATTTAATAAATCGATGTTTAAAAATTTCAAAACTTACAGATGGCGCATTTGATATCTCCTACGCGTCCATGGATCGTATATGGAAATATGACGGTAGCATGAAAAAAATGCCAAGCGAAAAGGCAATTCAGGAATCTGTTTCTAGTGTAGGTTATCAGAATATCATTCTCAATAATAAGGATACAAGTGTTTTTCTAAAACGCTCGGGTATGAAAATTGGGTTCGGCGCCGTAGGCAAAGGGTATGCAGCGGACAGGGCCAAAGCTTTATTGATGGAGAAAGGAGTTTCCTCGGGTATTATAAACGCATCCGGTGACATGAATACGTGGGGTAAACAACCCGATGGCAGCGAATGGAAAGTAGCACTTACCAACCCTATGGACAAGAACAAAGGATTTGGTTTGCTTCCCGTGGTAGACAAAGCGGTAGTGACTTCCGGTAACTATGAAAAATATGTCGTTTTTAATGGAAAAAGATATTCTCACATCATAGATCCAAGAACGGGGTACCCATCAACTGGAATTTTAAGTGTTACGGTTTTCGCTCCGAAAGCAGAGCTGGCGGATGCCTTGGCAACATCGGTATTTGTTATGGGTAAGGAAACAGGATTAGATCGCATAAACCAATTGCCCAATGTGGAATGCATACTAATTGACGAAGAAGGAGCTGTCTTTCAATCAAAAAATATCAAAATAAATACTTTATGAGACGAACACTAGTTTTAGTGGTCTTGCTTACGTGCAGCCTTGGCAGTTGTGTAGTGGTAAAGGAATATGAAAAAGTAGCCATAAACGACCCGGATATGCTGCTATCGGAACAACCTTGTGACCGCAATCTCACTACCATGCACTCATACCGAGAGGCAGCAGCAGGTGCAAATGGAGGGAAAACCGGGGGCGGTTGTGGTTGTAATTAAGCTTTAAAACAAAACCTATCTATATGATATTGTTATAAACAAAAGGGATTTTCCTATTTTACCTATGCATAGATATAAAAAAATCTTAGTGACTACCTTATTATTGACCTCGTTCCTAGCGTTTTCACAACAACAGAGCAATAGTGTACAGCGCTATAAAAAGCGTGTGTTGGAAACCATAGAGGTAGACTTTTTAACCAGCTACTATAGTCAAGATGGTGATAATGCTGCAGTAAGCGGTGGTTTGGGGACAGAAGAACTAACCGATGCCACTGGGACCATTATCATAGCTATCCCACTAAACGATGATGACGTGCTCACGATTGATGCTGGGGTGTCTGCCTACACATCCGCTTCTTCAAGCAACGTGGATCCCTTTGACGGCAACGGCGAAGCGGACCCATTTGTAGCGAGTTCGGGAGCATCTAGCAACGATGTGTGGACGAATCTAATCGCGTCCTACAGCCATACTTCAGATGATAGAGACCAAATCTGGTCCGCAAAAATTTCCGTATCAGCAGAATACGACTATTTTTCCTTTGGATTTGGTGGTGCCTATTCAAAATTATTTAATGAAAAAAATACGGAGCTAAGTATTCATGGAACCGTTTATTTGGATACTTGGAATGCCATTTACCCGTTTGAATTAAGACCTTTTTCCCCCAATGGTAACGGTCTAGATAATGGTTTTTTCTTAGATAATACCATTACTGGAAACCCTAATTATAATCCTGATTTTACCCCATTCGAAAATGAAAATAGAAATTCATATAACCTTGGTCTTGGTTTTTCTCAAATCCTACACAAAAACGTTCAGGGCTCATTATCGCTAGACCTAATACAACAAGAAGGGTTGCTTTCTACTCCTTTTCAACGTGTCTATTTTGCAGATGTAGCCGATTCTTTCATTGAAAACTTTCAATTGGCCGATGCTATAGAACAACTTCCCGATAGCCGATTTAAAATCGCGATTGGCGGCAGACTAAATTGGTTTTTAAATGAAACATTTGTCCTTCGTACTTTTTACCGATACTATTCAGACAATTGGGGTATTAGCGCACACACAGCAAGTTTTGAATTGCCAATAAAACTATCCGATAAATTTACCGTCTATCCCTCTTACCGATATTACCAGCAAACAGCAGCAGATTATTTCCGGCCTTTTGAAACAGCCATCTCTACAGAACAATTTTATACTTCCGACTACGACCTATCCGATTATAAAGCCAACCAGTTTGGATTAGGAGCTTCCTATACCGATATATTTACCAAAGCCCATATCTGGAAATTTGGCTTAAAACGGATAGATTTAAAGTTTTATAAGTACGACAGGGATACGGCTTTTACGTCAAGCATTATAACTGCCGGTTTTAGTTTTGAAGTATATTGATGGGAAACTATACTTGAAAGCTAGGCACCATCAGTTTGGTTACTTCACCTATATCGTTCCTCTCTTCCAATAGGATGGTCCTCATAAAAATCGGCAAAAGTTTTCTCTGTTTTATAGTTGTCCGTAAGTACACGATATACCATAAAAACAATCATGACCTGCCCAATAAGCGATAAGTAGAATACCCAATTAAAAGGAAAATTCATAGCGGCCATAATCGTAACGGTCACTAATACTAAAGTGGTTGAGCCCACCCAAAACATAGCTGTATTTTTCATAGGTTTTTATTTTCAAGATAATGAAAAAACGATGGCTATTGATGTAGATTAAATCATTTGTGTGTTTTTTAAGAAAAAATGAAATAGCAATAAGATTCTTTTAACATCTAACTTGTTCACACTATACAGGTTTTGAAAAGCTAATGGCTAGTAAAAGGAAATAATTATACTGTTCCTAAACGCCGCTATGTTTTAAATCAATAATTCCTTATCATTGATAGCGATTAAATCGTACTGCCACATACAGGCGGCGTAATTCTGAACGTATATGAAATTCCTAAAATTAGTGTCCATAAGCTTCTTTGTGGTCGTTTTGATATCGTGTGATACTAAAGGTAAAGGGGCGGTCAAAAAGAAACCTAACATCGTTTTTATTTTGGTCGATGATCTTGGTCTCCATGATTTGAGCGTTACGGGAAGTGCATTTTATGAAACACCCAACATAGATCGCATAGCGAAAGAGGGCACGGTCTTCACCCAAGGCTATGCCGCTAGCCGTGTATGCAGTCCGTCACGGGCCAGTATTATGCTGGGGCAGTTTACAGCAAGACACCAAATTACAGATTGGATAGGGGCAAAATCCGGAATTGATTGGCGGGCTTTACACCGAAATAATAAATTGCTCCCTGCAGCATATAATCACATCCTACCTCAAAAAGACACCACCTTGGCCGAAGCTTTGGCGGCACATGGTTATAAAACGTTTTTTGCCGGCAAGTGGCATTTAGGTTCTAAAGGAAGCTGGCCTAAAGACCATGGTTTTGATATAAATAAAGGAGGCTGGGACAAGGGGAGTCCTATCGGAGGTTTCTTTTCGCCATGGGAAAATCCGAATCTAGAGAATACAACAGCAGGCGAAAATCTATCTATACGTTTAGGGAATGAAACAGCAAATTTCATTGAAAAAAATAAGGATTCTACCTTCTTAGCCTACCTGTCTTTTTATGCCGTACATGGACCCATACAAACCACAGAGGAACATTGGGCCAAATACCGTAAAAAAGCCGAAGAACAGGGTGTTAAAGACTCCGGTTACGAAATGGAACGCATATTACCTATTCGAACTGTTCAGGACAATCCAATATATGCAGGATTAGTAGAACAAATGGATGATGCGGTGGGTATTGTATTGGATAAATTAAAAGCCTTAGGACTAGAGGAAAACACCATTATCGTCTTTACATCCGACAATGGTGGCGTTGCTTCTGGGGATGCTTTTTCCACAACTAATCTACCATTGCGTGGCGGAAAAGGATACCAGTGGGAAGGCGGCATTCGCGAGCCCTATTTTATTAAAGTACCTTGGCTAACAAAAGTAAAACAGATAGATTATCCTGTTTCAGGAACCGATTTCTACCCTACTTTGTTAGATTTGGCGGATATCACACTAAAACCACAACAACATGTAGACGGAGTAAGCCTAAAACCGCTTTTAGAAGGTGCTAAAATTGAAGGCAGACCGTTATTTTGGCATTATCCACATTACGGCAACCAAGGCGGGGAACCGGCATCTATGATTCGTGAAGGAGATTGGAAACTCATCCATTATTGGGAAAATGGCCAAAACGAACTTTATAATTTACTAACCGATCCCGGAGAACAAAATAATGTGTTGGCTCAACATACGGAGCAAGGTACGGCCATGGCCAAAAAACTAAATACTTTTCTAACCAGTGTAAATGCCAACAAACCTGAAATTGACAATGCATACGACCCAGAATTAGCCATAAAAATACATCGACAAAAAATAAATGTTATGTTGCCCCGACTCGAAAACCAAAGGCGCGAATTTCTTTCTCCGAATTTTAAGCCTAACGATGATTGGTGGGGAAGTAAGGTTACAAAAGATTAAAGATGGTTTTCGATAAATAAGTAGCCTATTGATACGTGCTTTTACATAATGATACCTTTTGAACACTGTATATGAAATATTCAAGAAAGAGAACTTATGTTTTATTTAAAACCTATATGGTGCTATTTATTTCCGTTGGATGTTCGGCGCAATCAAAACCCGACGCTACGTTTTATTTGGATTCGGTAAAAACAGCACTCCAAAAAACATGGCCAAACAATACAACGTTAAATTTAGTTTTCCATGGCCATTCCGTTCCATCAGGGTATTTTAAAACACCCGAGGTAAATACCCTATCGGCCTACCCTCATTTGACGCTGAAAATGATAAAAGAAAAATATCCCACAGCGGTAGTCAATACTATTGTAACCGCTATTGGAGGCGAACAATCGGAACAGGGTGCAAAACGTTTCAAAGAAGAAGTGCTGAATCATAAACCAAATGTGCTGTTTTTGGATTATGCATTAAACGACCGTAGTATTGGTTTGGAACGTGCCAAAATAGCTTGGGAGAAAATGATACTTGAGGCAATCACTCAAGGAGCAAAAGTAATTTTACTTACCCCTACACCAGATTTAAAAGAATACATACTTTCCAATAATGCTCTTTTGGAACAACATAGCCAACAAATACGAGAATTAGCAGCAAAGCATGACATAGGGCTAGTGGATAGTTATGCGATTTTTAAAAAATTAGCCAAAAAAGAAAATTTACAGTCCTTTATGGCGCAGAGCAACCATATAAATAAAAAAGGACATAAATTGGTGGCTGATGCAATTATGGCCTATTTTGATTAATAATAACGTTTTCTAAATAGGTTTATACCTAGGCCTTAAATTAAAAAACATAAAACAAAACCCATGAAATCTAATAATTCTTCCATACTAAAAATAGTAAATACGTTACTAACAAACACAGCGGTAGACTGGCAAAACCTATTAGACACTGTTGTTTCCGGTTTTAACTGCACTACGGGAACACTTCATTTTTTAGATAAAAAAACCCAATTATTACAGGTACAAGCTCATGTAGGTGTTCCAGATTTTTTACTTCCCAAACTCGCTACTATTCCCATAGGAAAAGGTATGGCCGGTATTGCTGCAGAGCGAAAAAAACCTGTTGAAATGTGCAATCTACAAACCGATAGTTCTGGAGTGGCTCGACCAGCGGCCAAAGAAACAAAAGTAGAAGGCTCCGTTGCCGCTCCTTTGATGCTAGATGGAATTATATATGGCGTAATAGGTATAGGGAAACGCGTGCCCTATGATTTTACAGCTGCCGAAACCGAAGAACTTATGGCCATTGGAGAAGCTATTAGTGTTGTGATTAAAAAATAGACTACTTATTATTTATTCCTACAATGGTTAGCGCTCGTAGGCTGACTAAAACTTTGTGTGCAAGGCTACCTTATTCCGTTTTTAATTGCAACAGTTTTGCTTCCCTTTTGTTTGTACCGTCCTTCAGACCCAAGATTTCTAAAATAGTTGGGGCGATTTGACTACTGTACAACTGCTCGGTTTTAGAAACCTCACCTTTTGAAGAAACTCCTTTCCCAAAGGCAATAAACCAAACTTGACCTGCACCACTAACCGAAGAGCCGTGACCTTTCCAAGTTTCTAAGGGTTCGGTACCGCGACCATGATCGGTAGTAATAAGAAATAGGGTATTGTCTTTATAAAATGGGTCGCTTTGAGTCAGTTCCCAAAGTTCTTTTATCAATGAATCTGTGTTTTGTGCAGCTTTTAGGTAGGCATCGTACTCCCCATCATGGGCAAAATCATCGGTTTCCCCGTAAGCAATGTAAACAAGCTCCGGATGCATTTTTTTAATATGCTCCACCGCATAGTAATGCGTAAAGGCATCTAAACGCACAGTACCCCATGGGCTAGGAACTTTAGGCTGTAATTGATTCAGAAATTTTTCTCGTTCCGTAAGGTCATCGCCATCTGCTAGTTCAAATCCCGCATTAACAGGAACACCTGATCGTGTTTCGTTTACGATGTATGGAAAAACGTCCCAACTACCAAATGCAGCTACTTTACCGGAATACCTTGAATCTTTATTTGCTATCTCTAGAATAGTTTTATTAGGATTGGGAAGCTTATCATTGCTCGTAATGCGGGTGTCATCTGCTTTTCCTGTAAGGATTTCATTGTAACCAGGGTAGCTGAACCACATGGTGTTGGTCAAGTCCATTCTACTGTCCAGATTCCTATTGCCATGTAACTGGCCCAATTCTGCCCCGTGACTCCATAAGAAAGGGAAAAGAACTTGTCGTCTTTCCATTGGGCTGCCCCTCCAAAAATTTTCTTTTAATGCGGTTGTATCGTTTACAAAGTCCGTATTTGCAATCAAAAGCGGGTCGGCACCCGAAAAAAGTTCCTGCCATCTTAGCCCGTCTAGGGTAATTAATACTACTTTGGTATTGTCTGTTTGGGCGTTCAGGTACACATTGGAGCTGAACAGTAGTGCTAATATGAAAAAAATAGGCTTCATCGAATACATATTTAATAGCCTTATAAAGACATTATTAGTCGAAAGTAGGGAAATTTTAGAAAAAACAAAATAGTTACGTAATTACAAAGCAAGCTTTAAACCAAATCTCCTACTATATGCTCCCTAAAATTCAAATCAGTAAATTTTATAATTAAATCCTAGGTATCCAAAAATTTCCCTTTTCGTGTATTTCAAACCTGTGAGATACTTAAATACGTATCGACAATTGGCATACGCCCTAGTACTTTTCAAATAAAACCTTACTTTTATACATGTATACCAACAATGAATTCTCTAGACCGAATTTAAAAACATACCAAAATCATGAAAAAATCACCACTTATCTTTATAGGCTTTTTTTTAGCCATTACTTCCTTATTTGCAAATACTCCCTGTGAATTACCTACTGAAGCTGAAAATAGTTTTCTTGGTATGTGGGGTATGGATATTGAAGGGGGAGGTGTTGCTTGGCTTAATATACATGAAAAACAGGGTTTTTTAGATGGTGAGCTATTATGGATTGGCGGCAGTGTAATACCTGTTTCCGACATTTACTTAGTAGATGAACACACCTTGGTAGTCACCCGTACAGATGAACAGATTCTCAAAAAAGACAACCTTACAACAGAACGCACTCATATTAGAACATGGACCTTACGTATTACAAAAACAGATGATGAAATTACAGGTACCATGAGCGGGCCTTCTTGGGATGGAACAGGGGAGCAAATAAATCATTTCACAGGAAGACGGATGCCTCCAGTTGGTCCTAAGCCAGATTTAAAAACACTTACGTACGGAAAAGCCATAAAGCTCTTTAACGGTAAGGATATGAATGATTGGCGACCTGTTAATCCCAATCAACCAAATGGTTTTGAGGTTGTAAACGGCACCATTCGGAATAACCCCGTTCAACCCGAAACCGGCGCACATCTCTATTACGGGAACCTGCGCACCGAGCAAGAGTTTGGTGATTTTAATCTTAAATTAGAGGTAAACGTTCCTAAGGGAAATAATAGTGGAGTATATCTTAGGGGGCTTTATGAAATACAGGTGGTAGATTCTTATGGACTGGAACTTGATAGCCATAATATGGGTGCGCTCTATAGCCGTATTACCCCAAGTGAAGGCGCAGAAAAGCAGGGTGGTGAGTGGCAAACCTTAGATATTACCCTAGTTGACCGCCATGTAAGCGTTATCCTAAACGGGGAAAAAATTATCGATAACCAGGCAGTAGATGGCCCTACCGGTGGAGCAATAAGCTCGGATGTATTTGCTCCAGGTCCAATTTGTTTACAGGGTGACCATGGTAATGTAGCTTATCGAAATATTGTGCTAACTCCGATATTATAACATACCCAACCGTAGGAGAATACGAGTCCCAAACTAAAACCCTAAGATTGGAGTTTTAGTTTGTGGTCAGCTCATTTTTAGGAATTAGACGCTTACGCCTTACGAAAGGAGCTCAAATTCATAATCTCCAAACTTTTGCAATACCTCATCAAAAGCTGCAAAAACATCGGAAGAATCATCACTAGTAACCATTTTCATACGATACGGTTTAAAATCTGGAATACCTTTAAAGTAGTTGGTATAATGCCTTCGGGTTTCGAAAACGCCCAATTTTTCGCCTTTCCAAGCTATAGACATTTGTAAATGTCTTCTGGCAGCATCTACACGTTCCTCCATTGTAGGCGGTGCTAAATGCGTTCCTGTTTCAAAAAAGTGTTTCACTTCTTTAAAGAACCAAGGATAGCCGATACTGGCTCTTCCTATCATCGCTCCATCCAAGCCATATTCGTCACGCATTTTCATGGCGGCTTCAGGGGTATCTACATCACCGTTACCAAAAACAGGGATATGCATTCTGGGATTGTTCTTTACTTCTGCAATTGGTTTCCAATCGGCATTGCCCTTATACATTTGAGCTCGGGTTCGGCCGTGAATCGAAATTGCTTTACAGCCCACATCTTGCAAACGTTCGGCGACCTCTACAATTTTAATGGAATCATCGTCCCAACCCAAACGGGTTTTAACGGTAATCGGTAGTTTTGTATGCTCGACCATTGCCTTGGTCAAAGAAACCATTAAATCAATATCCTTTAAAATACCAGCTCCAGCACCTTTGGATACTACTTTTTTTACGGGGCAACCAAAATTAATATCGATAATATCCGGACCTGATTTTTCAACAATCTCCACAGATTGTAACATGGATTCCAAATTAGCCCCAAAAATCTGAATCCCTACGGGGCGTTCCTTTTCATAAATATCCAACTTCATAACGCTCTTTGCAGCATCACGTATCAACCCTTCGGAAGAAATAAATTCTGTGTACACAACATCTGCGCCCTGCTCCTTGCAAAGGGCTCGAAAAGGCGGGTCGCTCACGTCTTCCATAGGCGCGAGCAATAAAGGGAATTCAGGTAGTTGTATGTCGCCTATTTTGGGCATATTGGTATTCTCTTTTTTTGGGATGTAAATTTAGGGAAAAATGATTTATGAAAGACTGAACCGTGCACCTGTCTAGTTGAAAATTCGAACGCAAGGTCAAAAATCAGCTTCAACTGTTCTCTAACTGTTCATTGCCTTTCAACCCGGCCTATATAAAATTTAAATTCTTCTAAGCTAACCTATTTCTCCTTCATAAAATCTCGCTTAAAGCGTTCTGGGATTTCGGGCTCCCTATTGATTAGTTTCTTTTTTCCGCTTTGGTCCTTGACAAGGTCAAAGGCATCATAAAGACTTCCCAAGGGAGTGTATGCTTGGTATGTAATCGTGTCGCTATTCACCGTAATAATCTGGAACAACTGGGTAAATTCACCCCTGCGCTCCATCCATTCCTGATCTTGTGATTCATACATCTTTGGTCCACTTACGGAAACCGCATACACAGTTCCTGTATCTTCAAAGAGGTTCATTCCATCCTTTTGATTGGTGGCAGCGCCCCTTGCATAGGTGTGGTCATGGCCCTGTAGCACTAAATCTACCCCATATTTATTAATCAAGGGTAGCAAACTTTCACGCAATTTCTTGTTGTTCCGGCCCTTGGCCGTTGAAAAAATGGGATAGTGCATGGTGAGGGTGGTCCATTTTTTAGTATTGTTAGCCAAAACAGAATCTAGCCATTTCACTTGTGCCATTCTAGAATCCTCATCCCTTTGTAGGCTAATGGCGTCGATAGAAACCAACTTCATGTTCTTGTAATCTATAGCATAACAGGTTTCCTTTGTAGGTCCACTGGGACCATTCAGGGGTAAGTTAAACTGTGGCCTCCACAGGGCCGAAAGCTTACCCTTGGTGTATTCATGGTTCCCTGGGGTCATGATGCTGGGAACGGTAGCGTGAATATACCCTCCGGCATGAAACCATTCGCCCCACTCCACATTCGCTTCACTATGGTTAATCAAATCGCCAGCATGCAACATAAAATCTACATTCGGCATCATTTTATACGATTTGCGCACTACCCTTGACCACATTGATTTTACATCGTTTTGGGCATCCCCAAAATAGATGAAGCTAAAAGGAGCATTGTCATCGGTTCCAGGGGTCTCCAGTTGAAACCACTCGCTCCAAGTAGCATCCTCTTCAGAACCATCACCAACCCGATATACGTAAGTCGTGCCTGGCTGCAGACCTTTCACTAGGGCGGCATGATAGGCGCCCTTAACCAAAGGTTCTTGATCTCTGGTATTCTCGTTCTCAAAAATTTGCGTGGTAGCCTTAATACGCCTTCTATTTCCTTCCAATAAAAAATCAGGGCCGTGGGTTTCATTAGCCACCTCAACATAGCCAACGGACATTTGCTGGTCCGTGCGCCAATTGACGGCAAAACTGTGTGCTGAATCTTCCGTAAGGTTCACAATGATTCTATCTGGAACTTTGGAGGGAAATATGAGTTTATGAGCCGCAACTTCAGAAAAAGAGGGATAGTGCGTATGCCCATGTTCTTTCGAAGTTTGATCTAGACGTGATTGACCCCTACAGCTACTACAGGCCAACAGAAAGACCAACGGCACAAAAACAAACGTAATCTTCATAATGATATAGGGATATGATTCAAATCTAAATAAAGCTAGACATCTCCAAACACTTTGGCAACAAACATGAAGAAAATTAACCTAAACTTGATTTTTAGGCCTAGGAAAAATCTTGAATTTCAAGTGCAAGCGCCAAATTCAAAAACAATAGTAACGATGTGAATGGAAAATGTTTCTCTAGCTTTTTAAATTTATCTTGCTTTTACCCTTCCTCAAAACTTCACCTCAGCTTCCACTTTCTTTCCATCCCTATCCACAACAACTTTTGCTGTATTACCTTCTTCAAAAGCGGATAAGGCGCGCATATAACTCATCATATCCACTACCGTGCTATCACCCAATTGAACAACAATATCACCCTTTAAAAGTCCGGCATTATACGCAGGCCTATCCTCTGAAACACCATCAATTCGCATGCCTTTGCCGTCAAAAAGGTAATCAGGCATTACGCCGAGACCCACTTTAAAGCGCGGTACTTCCTCGCTTTCGTTCTTAGTCGTTCTAAAAGAGAGTTTTGGGTCATCATCCAGTTCGGCAATAACCTCCAAAATATAATCACCTATCATTCGCATGCCTTCATAATTCAATTTTTCCGCATCGTCAGAAGGTTTGTGGTAATCTTCATGCTGTCCGGTAAAAAAGTGTAAGGCAGGAATATTCTGTAAATAGAAAGAGGTATGGTCACTTGGGCCCATTCCAGATTCGCCCAAGACCAATTTAAACCCAGGGTTAGTGCTATTTAATATTTGGTTCCATATAGGCGCAGTACCCGTTCCTGTGATAGATAGGGTTTTGTCTTCTCGCAAACGACCCACCATATCCATATTGATCATGTAATTGGCGAAATCAAAATCTATCGTAGGGTTTTTACAGAAGTAATTACTTCCTAAAAGACCCATTTCCTCGCCCGAAAACCCAATAAAAAGATAGTTGCTACCGGTAATAGAGTCTTTCAATTTTTCAGCCAATTGTAGCATAATACCTACACCGCTGGCATTATCATCTGCTCCATTATGCACAGCTTCGCCTTCAGCATAAAGTGAGCCTTCGCCGCCCAAGCCCAAATGATCGTAATGCGCACCAATGATGACTGTTTTTTTTGCCTGATTATCAATATATCCAATTACGTTCGTCCCTGTAATAGTGCCATCGCCTGAAACAAACTGGGCCTCGGTATGTGGGTCGCTCTTTGGTTTAAAGGTAAACGTCTGAAAGTAGGTGCCCGCATTCCCTTTTGGTAATAACCCTATGGTTTTCATACGTTGCTGTAAGTAGTTCGCGGCTATCAGTTCTTCAGGAGTACCCGTTTCGCGGCCTTGCAAACTATCACTAGCCAAGAAGGAAATATCCTCTTGTAAGCTTACTTTTTTGGGTAATTCTTTTTTACAAGAAGTCGAAATAATAAAAATCACGAGTAAAAATGTAATTATACGAGCCATAGCCTTTATTTTTACTCAAAAATACATATCAAATGAGAATTCCTTTTGTTTTGTTCCTTCTATTTCTAGTAGGAAGCTGTAAAACCGAAACTAAACCAACCGTAGAAACCCCGAAAGAGGCAAAATCTTTAATGGCTGGAAGCGATACGCTTATCTATCCAGAGGAGAAATATTTTAAAAGTATTCGTCAAATCACGTTTGGCGGTGATAATGCCGAGGCCTATTGGAGTTGGGACGATAAACAGATGATATTTCAATCGAACAACAAAGCTTGGGGCATAGAGTGTGATCAAATGTTCTTGATGAATATAGAAGAGAACTTTAAAGATAAAAAACCGCCTATGGTCAGCACAGGAATGGGGCGTACCACCTGTGCCTATTTTCTCCCGGATAACAAACACTATGTGTATGGCTCTACACATTTAGTTGACAAAGAATGCCCAGATGTTCCTTTGCGTAAAAATGGGAACTATGTATGGCCGGTCTATGACTCCTTTGATATTTTTGTGGCCGACCTTGAAGGAAATATTACAGCACAGTTAACCAACGAACCAGGTTACGACGCAGAAGCAACGGTATCTCCCAAAGGTGATAAAATAGTATTTACTTCGGATAGAAGTGGAGATTTAGAGCTCTACACCATGAATTTGGACGGGACGGATGTCAAACAAATCACGGACGAGCTTGGTTATGATGGCGGCGCCTTCTTCTCTCCTGATGGTAGTAAGTTAATTTTTAGAGCATCGCGTCCAAAAACGCCCGAAGCGATAAAAGAATATAAAGACCTCCTGGCCGAAGGACTGGTAGAGCCGACGGATATGGAGCTATTTATCTGTAATGCCGATGGTTCTAATCTCAAGCAATTGACATTTTTGGGCAATGCGAATTGGAGTCCGTTTTTTCATCCCTCAGGAAATAAAATTTTGTTCTCTAGTAATTTTGAGGCTGAAAAAGGTTTCCCTTTCAACCTATATTTTATAGATATCGACGGAAAGAATTTGGAACGGGTAACCCATGGCGAAACCTTTGATGCCTTTCCTGTATTCTCAAATGACGGTAAATATTTAGCTTTTTCGAGCAACCGGAACAACGGTGGTACAAGAGATACCAACCTATTTATTGCAGAGTGGCAAGAGAACACGAATGACTAGCGTAATGTAATTTGCTAGATTTGTTAGGTTTTGAAAATCTAACAGATTTTAGATTCTAGAACGCTCGTCTATCCTTTTTCTCTTTTTGTTGTTCCTTATCTTGGTGTTTCCAAAAGAATACCTAAACCCTAGTAACAGGAGTCTATTCTCTCTTCTTACAGAAGATGAATTATCTTGAGTAAGGTATTGACGGGTAAAAAATTGATTGCTCTGGTTAAAAATATCCTCAACAGCCAAAGAAATACTGGCGCTTTTGTTCCAAATGGTTTTTCTTACTGTAAATCCTAGTTCGTTAATCGAAGCCCTCCTGGAATTCCCTAGGATGATGGGTGAAAAGTAAGTAAAACTAGCATCTGCAAACAAAGATTTATCCTCTAAAAAAGTGAAGCTTTGAGTAGTTCTAAAATAGGTTATCCAAGCGGTATTCTCCAATAGTTGCCCGCTATCAAAATCCCTAAAACTATTTGCTTGGTAGTAGTAATTAAATAACATGTAGGAGGACCACCTGTTCGTAAAATCTTTAGTAAATACAACATCTAACCCATAACTCTTGTTCTCATCTAAGTTTGTGGCAATAAAACGCAATAAATTACCTGAATTATCCTGAGAAACCTGTTGTAAAAAATCATTCGTTCGGATTTCATAAAACGGCCTTAGGGTAAGGCTTTTGTTAAATGTGTACGCCAATGAAACAAAATTACTAAAACTGGGCAAGAGATTGGGGTTGCCCTCTAATACGGTATTATTGTTCTGAAAAAACTGAAACGGATTCAACCAACTATACCTTGGCCTAGTAATACGACGGTAATAATTAAGCTTAAATACATGTTTCTTTTTGTGGGTGTACAATACTGAAAGTGATGGGAAAAATTCTAAATAGTCATTTTGGTTACTATTGGCATCTGTATCTAACCTACCTTCGGTTTCGGTATATTCTGCCCTAAGCCCCATGTTAAACTTCCATGTATCCCAGCTGTTGTTTAGACTAAAGTAGGCCGCTGAGATAGCTTCATCGTAAACAAACTCCCCTGCTTCGGTAGGGTCAATGCCCGATTGGCTCCTGTCAAAACCTTGTTGGTCAATAGTGTTATCAGAAGCAATGGAGGCATATCTAAGACCCGTTTCTAGTTTGGAAGATGTGCCAAGATTGGCGGTATAATCAACTTGAATACTAAACAATCCTGTATTTTGAACAGATTGTGTGATAAAATCGTTATCTCCAATTACTATACCGTTCACATCAAAAAAGTCGGTGTCAATGTCCTGTTCGAGGTCATAATCGTAATAAGTATAGTGGGTATTAAATGAAAGCTGTGAACCTTCTTTCTTTAATTTATGAACCCAATCCAAATATAGCGACGTATTGTACAACTGAAAATCCGAATCGTTTGTTGTATCAAAACCAGCATTAGAGATACCCTGGGTGTCTGTAATATCGGTTTCGGAAGATGAAAACCTATTTGCATCAGGGGTCAAGGAGTTGATTGTAGACAAGCTGATGGTGTTTCGTTCATCGACCTTATAATCAAAAAATGCGCTTATATTATGTTTTTTACTCTTGTCAATATTGTTTTGTTTTGCTGTCCAAACTTCATTAGGCAGGTTGTTCTCAAAGAAATTGGTAATATCTATGTATCGAGCCAGATTCTTATTGTTCTGAAAGGAATAGGCTAGAGAGAAATCCGTTTTTTTTCCTTTAAAAAAGTGATCTGTTCCTACGGTATGTTTAGCGAAAACGCCTTGTATGTATCTATTGTATACGGAGCCATTGTAGCCCGCCACCAAATTGGTCTTCATCTTTATATCTATCAGAAGACCACCCTCGGCGCTGTATTTTGCTGGAGGACTGGTAATGACCTCTATCGCTTCTACATTGCTTGCAGAGCTACCAGACAATAAGTTAATTACATCGCGTTCAGGTATATTTACCTTTCGCCCGTTAATGAGAATACCTATATTTCCTATATTATTCACAGTCAACTGGTCGTTAATAATCACAATACCTGGAGTTCGTTTGAGTACGTCCCAAATATCACTATCAGCTAAGGCTGTATTTTCAATATTAAAAACATAACGATCGGCCTTTTCTACCAATCTAGGTTTTTGGGAGGTAACCACCACCTCGTCTAGAGCCTGTGCCTCGTTTGAAACAATCAAGTTTCCTATATCTAAGTCTGTTGTTAAAGAAATAGTTAGCGTATCGGATGCGCTTTCTATGTAACTGGCGAACAAAAGGAATGCTCCAGCTTCCACATTATTTAATTTAAAAAGTCCATTCGTATCTGTAGTTGCTCCTTTTACAAGTTTACCATCCACGGTTAGTAAGAGAACGTTGGCAAAGACAAGGGGGCTTTGGTTAGCATCCAAAACCGTTCCTGTTATTTCAAATTCTTGTGCGCTTGCAAGCGACCACGATAGTACTAAAAATAAAAAAATTCTAAAATTCGACCTCATTCAATACACTTGACTAAAGATTCTAAAAAATAAACAATGTAATAAGAAATATCCTACATACATGTAGTTATTGTAAATTTAGTAGACTATTCAGAGTTCAAACGATTCCGCTCGTTCTTATCTATTTCACGGTCATTATCCTTTAATCTAAAGTTTCCAAAATTATAGGTAACTCCAAAACGGATATATTGAGTTTCCGGAATGGCAAGAATATTATTATCCTGATTCAGATATTTTGATGTTGCTCTACCATTAGCCTTCCCTAACATGTCATTTACGGTAAAACTTACCAAAGCTCTTCTGTTCCAAAAGGATTTCCGAACACCAAAAGTAAGGTTGGTAGTTTCTGCCATAATAAAAGATCCCTGTAAAAAACCAGAGAGATAGGTAAGCCCCAACTCGCCCTTGAAGGTGCCATCTTTAGAAAGTGTCAGGTAATTAGTAATATCTGCATAAAAGCCATCGAACTCATTTTTTACTGCAACATTGTCACTTTCCAAAGCCAAAAAAGTTTCGTCCTCATGAAAAATAGATATGTAACTATACAAGTACCAATGGTTGGTGATAGATTTTCCGTAGTTAAAATCGAAACCGTAAGAGGTGCTTTCCAATACGTTTTGGGTAATGTTCCTCAAAACCTGATTTTCATTGTCCTGAAAGTAAAGTGTGGAAATAAAATTCCCATTATCACGGTAATACACATCAAAAAATAATTCTTGGTTTAAGGTATAGTTCAGGTTAAAGTTGTTACTAAAATTAGGTAAAAGCTCAGGGTTGCCTTCCAAAAAATTATTTTCATTGATAAAGGTTCTGAACGGGTTTAAATCTTGATAGCGGGGGCGCACCAATTTTCTAGAATAATCAAAGGAAAAACTATGGTTCTCATTTCGGTTGTGTAACAGATAAAAAGTGGGAAACAATTCAAAATACTCTAAATTGTTGATGCTGGCCAAGGCCAATGATGTTCCTGTACTTTGGGTATGCTCTGCCCTTACCCCTCCTTTTACGCTCCACTTTTCCCAATCATACGAAAAGCTTGTGTAGGCAGCATACACGTTTTCATCGTACAAAAAATTATCTGATAAAGCTGGGTCCAAAACCAAGCCGTTATTTGCCGAAAAGTAATCTAAAGTGCTTTTAGAGGCTATAAAAGAGCCTTTTAAACCCGCTTCTACATTGGTGGCTCCCAAAAGTCCGGAGTAGTCTATTTGTGCCGTAGCAATTTCTATATCCTGATTGGCATCAGTCAGAAAATTGAAATCTCTTATAAAAGAACCGTCAGGAGAAAAATAATCTGAGTTGACATTCTGCGTTCTGGAGAGATCAAATTTTGTATAATGTCCGTTTATAAGCAACGAACCATTTTCCTTAAATTTATGCTTGTAGGTAATATCTCCTGATATATTGTTCTTTATCTCGTCTTCCGGACTCGCCGTAGTAAAGGTAGAATCAACAACATTCACGCGGTTGAGCATCACCGTGTTCTGCAGGTTATCGTATTTTCGATATGGGGATAATTGTGCATTTGAAGTAAGGTTTAACTCATTTCTATCATCAAATTGGTAATCCAATACCAAACCAGCCACATGCGTTCGAAATCTACTTGTTTTATCAAAATCAGTTATCCACCGAGAATACACGCCGGTATCATCTATAAAGTTGGTTTCGCCCTGTACGTCCTTAAAATCTTTTCTGGGAGCAAAGGCATAACTAAGGTTCAGGTTCAGTTTTTCAGTCTTATAAAAATGTGAAGTACCAAAGTTATATTTTGAAAAAACGCCTTGCGTATACGTCGTGTTGATATTGCCCTTATAACCTAAAGAAATATTCTTACTAGTTATAATGTTCAACACCGCACCACCCTCGGCATCATACCGCGCAGGAGGATTATTAATGACTTCTACGCTTTTTATGTTTTCTCCTTGGTAGTTTTCCAAAAGATTTCGTACTTCCTCTGCAGACAGTTGTACTTTACGATCATTAATATAGACCGTAGCGGCTTGATTTCTAATTTGTAACTCGTCCTGCATCGCAATAACCCCAGGAGTTTGTTTCAAAATATCCCAAGATGAACTTTGTGACAGCACCGTGTTTTCGACAGTAAATATCAAACGATCTACTTTACGCTCTACTTGTGGTCTATTAGCCGTCACCACCACCTCATCCAATTCTTCTGATTTTTGTGTTATGATAACCGCTCCAATAGTAATATCCTTGGAAATGTCCAGCACCATGTTATTGGAGGTCCAACCAATATAACTTGCCTGCAATAGGTAAAGCCCTTCGGGAATATTCGTTATTTCAAAACTTCCGTAATCGTCTGCGGAACTGCCTTTTACCAAAACGGAATCTGAAGAACGTAACAAAAAGACAGAAGCGAAGGGGATAGCCTCGTTCTTTTGGTCTCGAACCTTACCCGAAAGCCCATAGGATTGCCCTAGGGCTAATTGACCACAAAATAAGGCCATATAAAAGAGTAGGGGCAATGATTTCACTTTAGTTCTTGGGGTTGGTTCCCAAAATTAATGAAATATTACGGTTTTTCTGTATAAAATATGTAATCCCTTCTTACGGCGCTCTTCGTCAAAATGCGCCGTATTTTCAGTTGGTAAGCTTCAAATTGCGCTGTAAATTAGAGTATCTTTGCAGTTGGTTTTGAATCTATGACTATTGTTGAGTTTTAAACGCAAATCTATTAGTACGTTTTACTATGAAAAATATTAGAAATTTTTGCATTATTGCCCATATAGACCATGGTAAGAGCACCTTGGCAGATCGCTTACTGGAATTTACCGGTTCTGTTACCGATCGCGAGAGTAAGAATCAGGTGTTGGATAGCATGGATTTGGAACGTGAACGTGGTATCACTATTAAAAGCCACGCCATACAAATGGAATATACTTACAAGGGCGAAGAATACATCCTTAACCTTATCGATACTCCGGGTCATGTAGATTTCTCTTACGAGGTATCCCGTTCTATTGCAGCCTGTGAGGGTGCACTTTTAGTTGTAGATGCTGCCCAAAGTATACAAGCACAAACAATTTCAAACCTCTATTTAGCACTGGAGAACGATTTGGAGATAATTCCAGTGCTTAACAAGGTAGATTTACCCAGTGCCAACCCAGAAGAGGTAACCGACGATATTGTAGATCTTTTAGGCTGTAAAGCAGAAGAGGTAATCCCTGCTAGCGCAAAAACAGGTATTGGTATAGAAGAAATACTAAGCGCCATAATTGAGCGTATTCCAGCGCCCAAAGGCAACTTGGATGAATCTTTACAGGCCTTAGTCTTTGATTCGGTCTATAATCCTTTTCGTGGGGTAGAGACCTATTTTAGGGTCATCAACGGAGAAATCAAAAAAGGACAAAAAATAAAATTTGTTGCTACAGATAAAGACTATTTTGCCGATGAGGTAGGTACTTTAAAGCTGACACAAGAGATTAAACAAAGTGTAAAAGCGGGTGATGTAGGTTATTTAATCACAGGTATAAAGGATGCTCGAGAAGTTAAGGTGGGTGACACTATAACGGATGCTGCAAATCCTACAAAAAATCCTATTAGTGGTTTTGAGGATGTTAAGCCCATGGTTTTTGCCGGTATCTATCCAGTAGACACCGAAGAGTTTGAGGAATTGCGTAACTCTATGGAAAAATTACAACTTAATGATGCCTCGTTGGTGTTTGCACCGGAAAGTAGTGCGGCATTGGGCTTTGGGTTTCGTTGTGGTTTTTTAGGAATGCTTCATATGGAGATTATTCAGGAACGCTTGGAGCGCGAATTTAATATGACCGTAATTACAACGGTACCCAACGTAAGTTACCATGCCTTTACCAGAAAAAACCCAGATACACCTCTAATTGTAAACAACCCTACAGATTTACCTGACCCCTCAAGCATAGATCGTGTTGAGGAACCCTATATCAAAGCGACGATTATTACAAAAGCAGACTATGTGGGTAATGTAATGTCTTTGTGTA
>CAZMUV010000041.1:0-31231 GCA_964569345.1 uncultured Maribacter sp.
GAACAGCTCGCCTGGTTGCCTGCAGCATCTGTAGCAGTATAAATAACCTCTGTAGTACCAAAAGGAAACAAATCACCCGGTTCAAAATTGGAGGTCATAATTACCCCCGGAAGATTATCCGTAACCATTGGTGGCTCCCATTCTACAAAATCACCACATTCAGGGTTCGAAGCAAAAGAATCCAGTTCTATAGCTAAAGGACAACTAGTTATAACCGGTGGGGTGTTGTCTACAGGCACAGCCGTCGTGAATACCCAGCCGGTAGTGGGATCAATACCTCCAAAATCATTACCTGCCAAATCTTCTAACCCACCATCAGGGATACCAACCGAAATACTGGCATTGGATGGCAAATCTGCTGTTGGATTTATGGTCAAAGTGCTTCCACCGATGGTCACCTGGGAATCATTAATAGGGATAGTGACCACAGGTACTAAATTCGCCAAAATTATAATATTATTCCCCGAGACCGCCTGTACGTCCTCATTGAATTCTACCACCAAATTGGCATCAACGGCAACATCAGTAGCACCGTTTAAAGGTGTAAGGGATGTAATCGTTGGTAGCGTTATATCAACCGCTGCATCAATATCATCAAATACGGTTTGGGACGGAGAACTATTGGCTTGTCCATGATTCCAATTAGCAGGGTCTTCTAAATTACTTTTTGATACCGCACCACTTCTTAAGGCGGGATTAAATTCGGTAAAATCGGGTTGGGTGTTAGGAAAACCATCCACTACAATCGCATTGGGAAAATCTGATGAAGGGTCTTCATCAGCTGGGATAGGACCACCGTTTACACTAGGTGCTTCTCCACTACCCGTATAGACCACACAAAATATTTCCGTAACGCCGTTTGTGGGATCTGTATCGGTATCCGAATACAAATAATGACCCTCCCCATCGGTGGCTATGGCAAAGTTACCCGATATAACCGATGCGCTCCCCGTACAACCACTGGAACAAGCAAAAGATAGTACATTGGTAGCGGTCTCTGAAAGGACTACAATATTTCCTTTAGCCATTGCAGATGTTAGGCTTATCTGAACCACTACCTCACCGGAAGCAAAGGCATTTGATGCAGCACTATACTCAGAATCGGTATAATAAAATGTCTCACCGGAGGGAAGATCTTCTAAGGCTACAATGGCCAAACCATCTGGCGATGTATGATTGATGCCTACAATGGCAACTTTCTGAGCAAGGCTCGAAAGCGTACCAAGCAGCAGTGCAAATACTAATAGTGGAGTAATTTTTTTCATAATTGTGGAGTATGGTTATGTACAGATATATGGATTTTTCCAGCCAGTGTAGGGAATATCCTCGAAGCGTTCTACGAGGTTTTGTCCTTCATCAGCCTTAAGTTTTTCAATTACAGTATTCTGGTATGCTTCGCCGTTGTATTTAAATTTGTGCAGCACGTGGTTCTCTATTTCTGTTTGGTAATTTTGATTTACAATCAGTTGCGCCCGTGGAGAGCCATCAAGGCTTTCGCCCTTAATCTTGTCAAATTCTATTTTACCGTTGGTATAAGCTTTGCTTGCCAGTAAGGCAGTTTCAAAGCCCAGCAAAGAAAAAATGTTTGGATTCGTAGGGTATGTTTCTTCGTACCGGTTCAAAAAAGAACGCATAGATTCTGTTTCATCATTAAAAGACCATGATGCGACTGAAAGTATGTTCGATAGCCCGTAATCGTCATACCCAATATTTTCATCGGTCATTAGCGGCGATGCCATAAATTGAGGTATGTCTTCTTTGGGCACTTTTGATACCACGTTTAAAAAATGTTGGGCCTCCTTGTAGCTGAACAAGGTAAATGCCACTTCAGCACCGTTTTCCTTTAAATTATTGAACACGGTTTTATAATCAGTGGTTTTATAGTCCATAGAACCAACATGGTTATAGACCATTTCCCCGCCATTATCCGTAAATCCTACCACAAATGAAGCTGCCAATTGGTAGCCGCCATCATAAAAAGAAGAAATCAAGGCCCCTTTCTTTCCAATGCGCTCCGCTGCGTACTGCCCAGCTGTATAAGCAGAGTTACATAGATGCAGGGAATGGTGCAGCACATAGGGATTAAAATGTGCTTTTTTTGGAAGCGAACCGCCCAAATCAACAAAAATCAATGGGCTTTTATATTGTCCAAATTTGATAACTAAGTCCTCTAATTGAAATACACTACAAAATGAAATGGTAAGGTCCACCTCTTCTTGCAACAACAGTTTATCAGCTATTTTGAGTACCTCATCATCTGCAGCCTTACCAATACTTTCAATGATAAATTTAAAATTTTCCCCTTTTTGGTTGGGAACTAATTTAAATCCATTTAGAAAATCCCTACCCAAGGTTGGAAACATATCTGACGTAGGAAGGAGTAAAGCTATTTTCATATCCTAACTTCTTGAAGGATATACTCCGAATATTGCAATACCCACGTACATTGCCAAATAAGGATCCCGCTTGGCAATCGACTGCGAATTTCCGGTATTAGCCGTTGTTAAATTTCTTACGGTACCAGGATCTTCATTGAATGCCCCATCATGTTGCGCTATAAATGATCCCGAAGGGTTGTCCAAATCACCTTGTTCATCAGAAACTAAAAGCTGCTGATTGTAGGTGTGGTTATGTGATGGCATTTGGGCCTCAATTAAAGTAAAACCTTCAGTACCTCCACGTTGGCCCCAACTTTGATTGCTCAACCCTGATCCTCGACCTGGGTTTACAAAACTTCTACCCCTTGCATCTGGTAGCCCGAAGGAGCTTCGTCCATCTCCTCCATACGTTGTTCCTAGAAGGGAAAATAGCGCTGTGTTTGAGGATATTGACAATAGTTGCCCTTCGCATGTTGCCCAGCCCCTGGGGACAAAATTACTGGCAAAAACGGTAATTTGACCTATAAATGGATTTGCTGACATACCTTTTAATTTCTAGATGGAAAAATACCCTGCAGGGCTATACACGTATACACCGCTAGATACGGGCTTCTTTTAAAAATAGTTTGGCTACCTCCTGTATCTTCAGTATCCGCGATAGTATTGCCATTTAAATTAGCGTTTTGCGTTGCCTTGAAGCCATTGGTCCGCTCCGCAATGAAATTATTGGCAGGGTCTGGTTCTTCACCGGCTTCACTACTTACCGGAATTGCGATTGCATGATTGTGCGAGGGAAGGTTAGTTGCCGTCAATGTAAAGGATTCAGTACCTCCCTCTTGTCCTTGACGCTGAGTAGCTAGACCTGGACCGCTACCAACACCTACAATACTACGACCACGAAGATCTGGCAGCGCAAATGTGGTTCTGCCATCACCGCCATATGTAGTTCCCAAAAGAGAGAAAAGTGCTTGATTTGAGTTAATAGGTAAAATTTGGCCTTCACAAAAAGCCCAGCCTCTGGGGGCAAAATTAAAGCCTACGGTCATCAATTGACCTAATAATGGATCTGAAGCCATAATTATAATTGTTTTAGTTGTTTAAAGAAATATTGAATGTGACCTCTGTTTTAAGGTCTTTTTTTGAATGTTTAGGAAACAAAAGGTCTTCTTTTAATTGATTATTTTTCTCCCAATGTACTCCTGTGATAAAGGCATCAAATTCAGAAACCTTTAATTCGGTTTCGCTAATGATTTCATTTTTAGAAACTTTAAAGTGAACTGTCGTCACCGTACCCTTTTTTTGAGAAGGGTAGTCTGATGTAAGATGATATCTACCATTTTCATCGGTAACCAGCTTACCCTTATGACCCAATTCTTCTGAATTTGGCGAAAGGTGCCAAAACTCTAGCTGAGCTCCGCTTAAGGTATTTTTACCCGATGCATCAAAAATTTGTCCTGAAATTTCTATTTGTTTTCCAAATAAATTTCTTCGGATATCTGTTTGGTGGGATAGCACATTTGCTTTTCTTCTATTAGAATTAGAAGCACTTGCTATCGTTGGAAAGAGAATTAGCCCACTTGTGGCCAAAATGGAATTCTTAAGAAAATTCCTTCTTAGGTAGTTTTGTTTCATATTCCTATTACCGTTTGTTGGTTAACCAAACCATAGGAAGTAAAGTGGCTCAATAAAATGTGGGGTACTAAAGAAACCTGTCAACAAATCTTAAACTCAAATCTATCAACGAAATCTAAGGTAAACGGTTATTAACCTAATGCACCAAAAAGGGTATGAACCGTACTTTTTTAACGATAAACGGTACATACTATACCTGTTCTGTAGGATTCGTACAAGAACGGCACACAAAACTTTGACCCTCCTCTTTTGATATACCTACCCTACTACAATGCATAAGGGATTGGTTTATAAGCGATCGATATTTTATAAAAAACCTAGCTTAACTGGTATAGTATATTTTTTATTTTAGGTCCTTTTCACCTACTTAAACCATTTACAAATAAGCACATAATACCTTTTATTTGAGCTGTTTACATATTCACAAAACAACCGATGGTATCTTTCTAAAGAAAATTGATGCTTGTAACTGTATGCTGTTTAAACGCAGTGAAACTATACAGGTTAATGGAGTTGAAATGTCATGCTGTACATGAATATATAGCGCTTCATTCCCGGAAAAAACTAAACGCGCTTCCGCCATACTTTCGTACTTCTATATAATTGGGCAATTGAGCTAAATTAGTACGCTTGGAGTGTTCTATAACCAAAACACCATCTGCTAAGAGCATGTTATTTGCAAAGACCAACTCAGGAATTTTAGCAAAATCTGCCTCCTCCATATCATAAAATGGATCAGCAAAAATAATATCAAATTGCCCTGTATTTTTGGATAAAAACGAAAAGACATCATTTTTTAGCGCTTGTATTCCAAGTTCTAGTTGAGTAGATACCTTGTTAATATAGTTGATACAACCCATATCCATATCAACTGCCGTAATAGCAGCTACGCCTCTAGAGGCAAACTCATAACTGATATTACCCGTTCCTGCAAAAAGATCTAGCACTTTTATGTCTGCAAAATAATACTGATTGTTCAAAATATTAAAAAGCGCCTCTTTCGCCATGTCTTTGGTAGGCCTTACAGGTAAGTTCTTTGGAGCAATAAGATGCCGTCCTTTATGTTTACCAGCTATTATGCGCATTATAGAGTGTTTAAAACGGTAAAGTCGATTCGTTCACCTTCTGGTTCGCCCAACTGTAAATGCTGGGGAGAGGAGGGTGTAAAAATGATTATGTTTTTTATGTAATTCTGGCAGAGGTCATACATTGAATCGTCTTCCTCTATTGCTCCAAATAGCTTTACGGATACTTGATCAGTATCCAGCTCCAACTGTTCTAGTACAAATAAGAGGTAGTAGGCGAAATCTTCCTTAGTCTCATATAAAAAGCTATTGTACAACAAGAGTCTTTTTTGTGCGATGACGCAGATATCCAACTGTTTTTTACTTACATGCGCGTAACAAATTGCCTCTTTATGGCTTCCATACCCATTTAATAATGATTGTATGATAATGGTGCCGTTATGCAAAAAAGTGAACTCACCAAAAATATCGTACACATAGTTATTAATATTAGCATAGGGAACGTAAACCGTAACCATATCCTGGTTTTCTACCTCATCATAAGCTAAAGCATCTGTTGGGAAGACACGGGTATTGAATTTTAGGTATTCGGAAAGTGAGTTAGGGTCAAATAGCGCTTTTGGAACAAGACTGAACAAGGTATTTCTATGTACTACAGTAACCTCATCAAATTGTTTGGTGGTAAGTTCATGCTTTTGAAACAGAATGTCCAGTTGCTCCTCCACCTCTATTATGTTTAACTCTTCTGGAAAAAGTATCGTATCAGAATAGCGAATTTTATGCGACACGGTATCCGCCACACAAAAAGAAAGTCCATTCAAGCTAACTTGAATGGACAATTTTTGAAAATTTTTATCGGCTATATCCGAACTACTATTTTTTTTCTTTTTTGTCATATATGGGTGGCCAGTTACCACTTGTACTTACTTCATCCATAGAACCAACTGTAATAGCAGTTCCATTTACCTCTTCAACACTCATTTGTGCATTTTCTCGTGATACCAAATCTTTTGGCTGATCACTTAGTAAAATACTTTTAGCAACCTTTGCTTCAAATACTGGAGCACGGTAACCGCTCTTTTCAATAAAGCCTGCATCCATGGTAATCTTCTCTCCATTAGGCGCTCCCGGAATCTCCATGAGGTTCTTGAATCTCGTATCCTTTTTGAACAGAGAATCACGAACAGATACAAATCCTAAGGTATCTATAATTTTTACTTCCCTCAACATATCAATCTGGTACGCTTTATCAAACTCCATAAAAGAAGAATCACGTTGTTGCGTAATTACATAGCTGCCAGTATCGATGAATTTAATAAGGCTTTTGAAATCCTTGGCGTACTTACCGTTGACCGTTTTGTAGGCCTCTTGGGTATTCCTAATATCCTTCAACTTAGCAACGACTTTGCCAAATCGTTCTACTTTAACTTTTTTAAATTCAATAGGTCCGGTAACCGAATTGTAAATAAGGTACCCTAAACCAATACAAGCAATCCAAAGTACTATTTGAATAATGGTCTTCATTTCGTTAAGTGTTAATTTAATTTAGTGGTTCCAACAAATCTACAATTTTTTTTTAATGAGAAAAGTTTTTGCCCAAAAAATCATCTTTATCTTTGTCCTTGCATGAAAGAACTTACACCATCTACGTATTATAAGGAGTTAATAACCAAGTTCCCACATGAGCCAACGTTAAAACAAAAGATAGCTTTAGAAAAGTTGGCAACCTTTGTATTATCTAAGGAAAAAGATGAAGTTTTCCTTCTAAAAGGCTTTGCGGGTACTGGAAAGACCACTCTAATTGGCACTGTGGTGAACAGTTTATGGAAGTCGCGCATGAAATCTGTTTTAATGGCTCCTACTGGGCGGGCTGCCAAGGTAATGTCTAACTATTCCAAAACACAGGCATTTACTATCCATAGAAAAATATATTTTCCAAAAAAACAAGGGGGTGGCGGCATTCAGTTTGTTTTGGCGCCCAACAAGCATCGTGATACGCTCTTTATCGTAGATGAGGCTTCCATGATTCCGGATAGGGCTGCAGACTCCAAACTTTTTGATAACGGCTCCTTATTAGACGATTTAATGATGTTCGTCTATTCTGGTCATAATTGTAAGCTATTATTGATTGGTGATACCGCTCAATTACCACCTGTTCATTTGAGCTTGAGTCCCGCTTTGGATGCTGATATTATTTCCTTAAATTATAACAAGGAGGTCATTGGTCTAGAATTGGACGAAGTAATGCGGCAAGCTGAGGATTCAGGAATTTTGGTAAATGCCACCCTATTACGAGAACAACTACAGGGCGATTTTTTCGAAAGTTTTAAGTTTGATGTACTGCCCTATTCGGATATAATTAGGCTAATTGATGGGCACGAAATCCAAGAGGCCATAGACGAGTCCTACTCGCAAAATGGAAAAGAAGAAACGGCTTTTATCGTAAGGTCCAACAAAAGGGCGAATCTCTATAACCTTAACATAAGAGAACGCATCCTGTTTTTAGAGAACGATTTGGCGGCAGGAGATTTTATGATGGTAGTGAAAAATAACTATTTCTGGCTCACACCCAATTCAGAGGCAGGATTTATTGCCAATGGGGATATTATTGAAATTCTTGAAATTTTTAACTTTAAAGAAATATACGGATTCAAGTTTGCCGAGGTAAAAGTACAAATGGTAGATTATCCCATTATGGCACCTTTCGAGACCGTACTCCTATTGGATACCATAAAAGCGGAATCACCATCGCTTTCTTACGAGGAGGGCAACCGTCTTTATCAAGAGGTAATGAAAGATTATGAGCATGAAAAATCCAAATACAAAAAATTTCTAGGGGTAAAGAACAACAAATATTTCAATGGCCTTCAGGTAAAATTTTCTTATGCTATTACCTGCCACAAGTCACAAGGTGGACAATGGGACACTGTATTTGTAGAGCAGCCCTATCTACCCAATGGTATAGATAAAGAGTATTTAAGATGGCTATACACCGCAGTGACCCGTGCAAAACGAAAATTATATCTAATAGGCTTTAAAAACGATTTTTTTGTTGAATAGGAAAAGGCTATTTTAGTATTTGAGTAGGTTTTGCCTCAGAAACGGTATATTTTTTGACATACACCTGTTACACTGACAACCTTAAACATCAAAATACAAAATGACAACAGACACTATGTTGAGTATATTTTTAGGAATTGGCTTGGCGGCATCCGTCGGGTTCCGGGTATTCCTTCCTCTTTTTGCGCTTAGTCTCGCCGCTTACTTTGGTACATGGGAGCTAAACGATAGTTGGCAATGGATTGGTAGTCTAGCAGCATTACTCACCTTGGGTATAGCCACGGGTATAGAAATTTTTGGATATTTTATTCCTTGGGTAGATAATCTATTGGACAGTATCGCCATACCTTTGGCCGCCATTGCGGGTACCGCAGTAATGGTATCTACAGTTGCAGGATTAGACCCGGTAATAACATGGTCATTGGCAATCATAGCAGGTGGCGGAACCGCCACTGCTATTAAAGGTGCCGGAGCTACAGGAAGACTAGCCTCCACAGCAACCACAGGCGGATTGGCAAATCCTGTGTTAGCCACCGTAGAAACGGGAACCGCAGTTGTCGTAACTGCTGCGTCCATATTTGCACCGATATTGGCAGCTGTTTTAGTAATTATTATTTTAGTGATTATTTTTAGAATTTACAGAAAGTTAAGACCTAGAAAGAGCATACACACCTAAAACACCTATGTAAAATTCTAAAAGTGGGCATATCAGTAGTAGTTAACTGAAATTTGGTAAACAAATATGAAAACAAAAAGTACTTTCGCCATAATAACAAAACTTAATCCTCAAGAAAAGTGAAAATTATCGCCATGATTCCTGCCCGCTATGCGGCCTCTAGATTTCCTGCAAAACTTATGCAGGACCTCTCCGGAAAACCGGTCATCGTTCGCACCTATGAAGCAGCTGTAAAAACAGGACTTTTTGATGACGTATACGTAGTAACGGACAGCGCAATTATCTTCGAAACTATAACAGAAGCAGGCGGTTTGGCCATCATGAGCAAAAAAGAGCACGACTGCGGTAGTGATCGTATTGCAGAAGCGGTAGCAGATATGGACGTCGATATTATCGTAAATGTACAAGGAGACGAACCTTTTACGGACCGTGAAAGCCTAGCAGGTGTAATGGAGGTATTTAAGAACGATGTTGCCAAGGAAATTGATTTGGCCTCACTCATGGTTCAAATCACAAATAAAGAGGAAATAAACAACCCAAACACCGTAAAAGTGATTGTGGATAATAGGAACTTTGCATTATACTTCTCACGTTCACCAATTCCTTTCCCCAGAGCAAAGGATGTTGGCACAATCTACTATAAACATAAGGGTATTTATGCCTTTCGTAAAAGTGCTTTAATGGATTTCCAACGATTGCCCATGCTCACGCTAGAAGCTACCGAAAAAATAGAAGCGATAAGATATCTCGAATACGGAAAAAAAATAAAAATGGTAGAGACTTCCGTTTCCGGAATAGAAATAGATACTCCAGAAGATTTGGAAAAAGCGCAAGCAGCATGGAGATAGATTTTAAAGAGATAAAAGTAATCGGTTTCGATGCAGATGACACCCTTTGGGTAAACGAAACCTACTTTAGGGAGGCAGAAGAACAATTTGCAACGCTTTTGGAGCCTTATGAAACCAAAAATAAGATAGACCAGGAGCTGTTTAAAATGGAGATGCAAAACCTAGCGCTTTACGGTTATGGAATTAAAGGTTTTATGCTATCCATGATTGAGTCAGCATTGGAGCTATCTAACAATGAAATTCCGCAGGCAACCCTGCTAAAACTATTGGATATCGGAAAACAGATGATAGCCCATCCGGTAGATATTTTAGATGATGTAGAAGCTGTATTGGAACAATTAAAGGGAAAGTATAGATTGATTGTCCTTACCAAAGGCGACCTGCTAGACCAAGAACGTAAACTGGACCGTTCTAACCTATCCGATTATTTTCATCATGTAGAGGTATTGAGCGATAAGAAGGAAAAGAATTACAAAGACCTACTAGAACATCTAGAAATTTCTCCGAATGAATTTTTGATGATAGGCAATTCTTTAAAATCGGACGTACTACCTTTGGTGAATATTGGTGCTAGTGCCGTTCATGTGCCTTTCCATACTACTTGGAAACATGAGGAAGTACGTTCCCTAAAAAAGAAATCTGGATACATTACTGTCCAAAAGTTAACAGACGTCTTAGCCTATCTATAACGTATTATAATGGAAATTAAAAAAGAAAGAAGATTGAAGAACATACCTACTAAAGCATCTGAAAAGTATCGCAATTTCCCTATGGTTCCCCGAGTAGTTTTTGGGAATGGAAGCTTTGACCAATTGGGTGATATTTTAATGCCTAAAAGAAAACATTCTGAGGCTCCTATTGTATATCTGATAGATGACGTTTTTGAAGGGACCGAACTTGTAAAACGAATCCCCAATATATTCTGTGACCAGCTTATTTTCGTTTCTGCAAATGAAGAACCTAGCACATTTCAGGTAGACGCCCTAGTAACCATGATTAAGGAAAACTTCCAAGAACTACCTTCTGGCATAGTAGGTATTGGTGGCGGCACACTCTTAGACCTCTCTAAAGCCGTGGCAATCCTTTTGACTAACAATGGCAGTGCAGCAGCGTATCAAGGATGGGATATGGTGCATAAAAAAGCAATCTACCATGTTGGCATACCCACAATAAGTGGAACAGGGGCAGAAGTATCCAGAACCACAGTCCTTTTAGGCCCCGATAAAAAACTTGGAATAAATTCTGATTTCACGACCTTCGATCAAGTAATATTGGATCCTGAACTAACCAAAGGCGTATCAAAAGAACAATGGTTTTACACAGGAATGGATTGTTTTATTCATTGTATAGAATCGCTAGAGGGTACTTTTTTGAACGCGTTTAGTCAAAGTTATGGGGAAAAAGCATTGGAACTTTGTAAAGAGGTTTTCCTTAACGATATCCCAGAAGGTGAATCCAGGGATAAGTTGATGATGGCTTCTTGGCATGGAGGTATGAGTATCGCCTACTCCCAAGTAGGAGTAGCCCATGCACTCAGTTACGGCTTAGGCTTTCTTTTAGGTGTAAAACATGGTATTGGAAATTGTTTGGTATTTCAACATCTGCAAGAATTTTACCCAGATGGCGTTAGACTTTTTAACGAAATGATGGAAAAACATCAGATTTCCTTACCAACAGGCATTTGCCAGCACCTCACAGACTCCGAATTTGACAAAATGGTTGCTATAGCTTTGGGAATGGAGCCCTTATGGGAAAACGCCTTAGGAGAAAACTGGAGAACCGTTATCACTGCAGAGAAACTTACATCGATTTATAAAAAAATATAGTTTTCGCTTCGTTATAAAAATGTGAGCACATCCACGCTTACAATAAAACATACTGCATGCATAGCATAGCTAAATTTATATACTTTAAAGTGCTAAAATGGTCCCTAGTGGGCAATTTCCCCTCCCATGTTAAGAAATGTGTCATCATTGTAGTGCCACATACAAGCTGGTGGGATTTTCTATTGGGCATACTCGTTCGTAATGTATGGAAAGAGGAAATTAATTATATAGGCAAGAAAAGCCTTTTTGATTCGCCGTTGGGTTGGTTTTTTAAATGGACGGGCGGTACACCTATAGACCGCAGCAAATCTAATGATACCGTCTCTGCCATTGCGAAGGTTTTTGAGGAAAAGGATAAGTTTAGACTTGCCCTATCCCCAGAAGGCACACGAAAAAAAGTGGCTAAATGGAAAACTGGATTTTACTTTATCGCAAAAGCGGCAAAAGTACCCGTAGTCATGGTCGCTTTCGATTATGGAAAGAAACACATAAAAGTTTCACAACCCCATACCCCAACAAAAGACCAAGAAGCTGATTTTAAAGTATTTGAAGCTTTTTTTAAGGGTGTAAAAGGCAAAGTGGCCGAAAATAGTTTTTAAGTCTAGCCAGTGTTATAAAAAATAAGGGTTTTACGGAAATCAAAAAACAAAAAATCCACGTCTCCACGTGGATTTTTTAATCAACTAACTCAAACTAACAGCTCATTTATACTTTTATTCTCCCTGTCCTAGAGAAAAAGCTCTTTTACCATCAAATTCATAAAGATTTTCGGTTTTAATTACATCAAAACCTTCATTGTATAATTTAGACAATAAGGCCACTACTTGCTCATAATCTACAGGATAATATACGGGTTGTCCACCAACTATTTGTGTTTCCTTAGAAACGAACCTACATCTCCAGTGATCGGTACAGTAGGTCTCTTTCATCCCTTCGGGAAACACTTTTACACCTCGGTTAGTAATCATTTTAAGCTTCAACTTAAAAGTATCTAAACCTGTTAGTGCCTGTCCCAACTCTTCTGGATTAGACCCTTTCCAATCTAGGAAAATATCAGTTCCTAATAAGACTTTCTTCTCTATTTTCCTTTTATATGTAGGAATCGTTATCGTTCCCGTACCCTCTGCCATATGGCTAACAGGAAGTTTATAAGGTTGTTGACCCAACTTCGCGATAACCGCATCTGCAAACTCGGACGTCGTTACCTTTTTCTTACTTATTTTTTCGTCGTAAATGTCTGCGGTATGATACCCATCCTCTATGGCGGCCAACCAAGCGTTTTTAATGTTATCGGCAACCTCACTTTGGCCTACATGGGCCAACATGGAAATAGAAGCATTTATTAAGCCCGATGGATTCGCCATGTTCTTACCCGAAATATCAGGAGCGGAGCCATGAATTGCTTCGAACATCGCCACATTAGTACCAATATTCGCAGAACCAGCCATTCCTACAGAACCTGCGATTTCCGCAACAATATCAGAAATGATATCCCCATACAAATTAGAAGTAACCACGACATCATAATTTTCTGGACTCGCCGCTAAACGTGCCGCACCTATATCAATAATTTGAGCATCGCTTGTTATTTCTGGATACTCCGCAGCAATTTCATCAAAAACCTGATGAAAGAGTCCGTCCGTAAGCTTCATAATATTATCCTTGACCATACAAGTCACTTTTTTACGACCATAAACTCTAGCGTATTCAAAAGCATAACGGACAATTTTTTCACAGCCAGGTCTGGTAATCAATTTTAAACATTGCACCACGTCCTGTGTTTGCTGATGCTCAATACCTGCATATAAATCCTCTTCATTTTCTCTTATGACAACTACGTCCATTTTAGGAAAGTGTGTATGAACATAAGGATGTAAAGCCGTTACTGGCCTAACATTGGCAAATAAACCAAGTGATTTTCTTAAAGTAACATTTAAACTCTTATACCCTTTGCCTTGAGGAGTAGTTATTGGAGCTTTGAGGATTAATTTGTTTCTATTAATAATTTCCCAACTCTGTTTAGCAATACCAGCAGAATTCCCGGAAAGATATACTTGCTCCCCTAATTCAATATATTCTGGTTCTATATTAGCGCCAGCTGCTTTTAGTATCTTAAGTGTAGCATCCATAATTTCAGGACCTATACCGTCTCCTTTTGCTACGGCTACCTTTACGGCTTTGTTGTTTAAAGTTCGCTGAGATTTTTTACTTAGTACATCAGATTTCATAGTTGGATAAATTTGTTTGCGGTACAAATTTCTATATTTTAATTCATTTATTTTTATTTATGTTTTTGATGAAAATCATTAATTATTTTAATATAAAATGGTTTTGTTGACAAACACGTCAACATACACAGATAACCCGGAAAACTCAGTTCCGATTGTGTAAATGTTAAAATAGGTTTTGCAAATTGATATAAAAAAGCTGAAAAGAAACTACAGTAGTCTATGTCAGGATTACCCTGCCTAGACAGGAAGGTTCTATTACGTAAATTAGATATTGAAGTGAAAAATTAAAGATTAAAAAAAGCCCTTCGCATTCTCGGAGGATTAAGTCGCTACCACAAATCTAAAATGTACTATCTCAATAAAAAAGCAGGCCGTAAGCCGGATTCTGTTTACCCTGAACTAGGTTCAGGGACGCCTTATCATTTATCTAGGCCAGTGGTTGCCCAAAGGCTCTAACCGTCTACCCTTCGGCTCGGGCGTGCAGCCCTTTCCCGATTGCTATCGGGACACCGGTTTACATGACGTTTCACCGCATAGAGTTTACCTGGTTTCACTACAGCCGAACTGTACTTGCTTTCTGTTGCACTTGTCCTCACCTCTCGGCGGACGGGCGTTACCCGCTATACTGCACTATGGTGTCCGGACTTTCCTCTTCCTACCGAAACAAGTTCAGCATGAAGCGATAAGGTGGCCTGCTGGGGGCAAATGTACTGCAATTGTTGATAACTAAAGATGATCTCTCTTTTAATTTCTATAAAGAATACCCTCCTATTTTTATATTTGTAATAGCGTTTAATTTACCCAATTTGGAACCATTTATTGTATCGGCACGGAAGTATAGACCCCAGACATTCAAGGATGTTGTTGGGCAACAGTCCATTACCAATACCCTCCAAAATGCAATCAATAACGACCACTTAGCGCAGGCCCTTTTATTTTGCGGCCCAAGAGGTGTAGGAAAAACAACCTGTGCTAGAATATTAGCAAAGCAAATAAATTCTGATGGCACCGAAAGTCCTGACGAGGATTTTGCATTTAATATTTTTGAGTTAGATGCGGCATCCAACAACGGAGTAGACCAAATACGAGAATTGATTGATCAAGTCCGTATTCCACCGCAAGTGGGTAAATACAAGGTCTATATTATAGATGAGGTGCATATGCTATCCACAAATGCCTTCAACGCATTTCTAAAAACCTTGGAGGAGCCTCCCAAACATGCCATTTTTATTTTGGCGACTACCGAAAAACATAAAATCATCCCTACCATCCTATCGCGCTGTCAAATATTTGATTTTAAGCGTATAACGGTAAAGGATGCAGCAGAATATTTGAAGTATATTGCCGAAAGTCAAGGTATTAATGCAGAAGAAGACGCCTTGCACATCATTGCCCAGAAGGCAGATGGCGCTATGCGAGATGCCCTTTCCATTTTTGACCGTGTTGTAAGTTTTTCAGGAAAAGAATTGACCAGAAAAGCGGTTACGGAAAACTTGAATGTGCTCGACTACGACACCTATTTTAAGGCTACGGATTTTATCCTACAACACAACATTCCGAAAGCTCTTGTACTTTTCAACGAAACCTTGGCGCTTGGTTTTGATGGACACCACTTTATATCAGGACTTGCATCTCACTTTAGGGATTTGATGGTCTGTCAGCATCCGGAGACCATTGCGCTATTAGAAGTTGGGGAAGCCGCACAGAAGAGCTATAGAGAGCAATCACAACGCACCTCTTCCAGTTTCTTATTACGAGCCTTAGATTTGGCTAATGAATGTGACCTCAACTATAAAACAAGCAAAAACCAGCGATTGCTGGTGGAGCTTACACTAATGAAACTTGCCTCTATCGATTTTGATGGAGAAAAAAAAAATCCTGAATCCCTAGCACTTCAGCATAAGACCATCGACTTTATTGCTCCTTCGGCATTTTATCAAAATATTCCAACCGCTCCAAAAACAGCTGCCACAAATCAAAAGTCTCAAGCACCTATTGCCGAAAACCAGGTTGCGGAGCCTGGCGCAACTATTCGGGTAAAAGAAATAGCACCAGAAGAAGTAAAATCTGAACCTATTGTAGTCACTGAAAAAGAAGCTACGCCCATTCTCCAACAAGAAGTAAATGCAGCACCAAAGGAATCCGAAAAATCCCATGGTAGTAATGTAAATATAAATATTCCAGCAAAACGGGTATCTGGCCTATCCATATCTAGTTTAAAGGCAAAAAAGCAACACGAGCTAAATAAAATTGAAGTTGTTATAGATGAAGATGCCCTGCCTAAAACTCCATTTACCCAAGAGACCTTGCTACAACATTGGAACGATTTTGTTAACCAAATAGATGCCAAGGGTCAAAAAATATTGGCATCTAACTTAAGCGTAGATATTCCTAAACTAAAGAATGATGTTATCATTTGTATTGAAATGCCCAACGATACAATGAAAAAGGAAATAGAGCGTGAAAATTATGAATTAATGGAGTATTTGAGAGCGAAACTCCACAATCACTTCATACAACTTGAGGTTTCAGTTAATGAAAAAAGTGCTAAAAAATTCGCATTTACGCCAGAAGAGAAATACGAAAAATTACGCGAGAAGAATCCTGCGATTGACCTACTGCGAAAAGAGTTCGACTTAGATCTTTGATTTTAGTCTTAACCTTAGAACATAAATAAAACAGACGAAGGCGATAATCAACAATCCAAAAGCTTCCCTGCCCAACTCCACTGATTTAATATCACCATCATCCAAATCAAATCCCTGAAAATCGGAAGGATACAGATACACAAAGCCTATAAAACATGCTATTCCAGCGACTAAAGGAACTAGAGTAGTTAGCTTATCTAAAGCAAAAAGAAGAGAAATAAAGGCCGCTGCTGTATAAATAATAATCCAAATTAAGGAATCTGGATCGTTATACTGTACCGCAGCTCCGATAGCAAATAATCCTGTAAACAAAAAACCGATAAGCTTAAATAACGTATTCATCCTAATTTAATTTATAACCTGATTTTCAATAACTTGATAGACATCCACGGCTTCAATAACACCGTCTTTAATTGACGCGTTAGTATTGCTAATCAGTATTGGATAATCCGCTATATCATCTGGAATTCGACCATGAGACCCTTTTATCAAGGTAGCATCTATTGGAATAATATTCATTACGGTTCTAAAACCTAATTTCTTTTTCAAGAGTTTCCCAACCACTTTTGCCATCACCAGTTTATCCTTAGGATCAGTCATCATTTCTACCGGATCATAGCCAGGTTTTTTATGAATATCTACCATACGGGCATAATCGGGTGCCTTGGCATCGTCCAACCAAAAATAATAGGTAAACCAAGAATCCTTGTCGGCTACCACAACCAAATCCCCACAACGTTCGTGCTGTAAGTGTTTCTGGTCAATCTCATCTCCTGACAATACCTGCTCCACACCCTCTTGTTGACTAATCAATTTTTTGATATCGGCCAGATGTGCTTTATTTTTAATATAAATATGCGCTATTTGATGATCTGCAACCGCAAAGGCATCACTAACGCCAGCATCCAAAAGCTCCAGACCTCTTTCTACTCGAACACTTAAATATCCGTTTCTGCGCAGCACCCTATTGAGATGTACCGGCCTGTTTACATTTGTAATTCCGTATTCGGACAGGAGTGTAATATTGGCTCCTGCTTTTTCGTAATATTCTACGAGCTGCTGCACCACCCCATCAATCTCGTTTAAATCTTTGGAAATAACACTAAAATCTAACCCGTAGCGCTGTAGGTTATAATCTAGATGAGGCAGATAAATAAGAGTCAATGTAGGATCATGAAGCTCATCTGTCTGTATTGCCGCATTCGCTATCCATTGCGAAGAATTAATCGTTGTTTTTGGACCCCAAAATTCAAATAAGGGAAACGTTCCCAAAGAACCTTGCACCGTATCCCTAAGCGCCGCAGGTTGGGAATAAATATCTGGAATTTTACGTCCGTCCGCTAAATAATTAGGCCTTGGCGTAATACTATAATCTGCGGTGGAATACATATTATACCACCAAAAATGATTGGCACAGGTAAAACTAACATCTTTCGCTTTTAAGGCATCCCATATTTTGGGCTGTTGCACCAAATGATTGGATTGACGCCAAAACTTGACCTCACATTCTTCCTTAAAATACCATCCATTCCCTACAATACCATGTTCCGAAGGCCATTTTCCTGTCAAATAGGTGGATTGCGCCGAACAGGTTACCGCAGGTAAAACCGGTTTTATGTAAGTCGCATGTCCTTTTTCCAAAAAGGATTTAATAAAAGGGGTATGCTCGCCAATGAGTCGTTTTGTAAGTCCTACAACATTTATTACAACGGTTTTCTTCATGTTACAAGCGGTCTTTTAACCAATTCAGTTCCCGAATAATAGATTGGGTTAAGTCTTCTTTTAAATCAGCTGGCAAGACGTCCCAAGTATAGGTCTCGATCTCTAAGTGCTCCGATATGGCATCTTTCCTCAAATACGCCAAGGTCTTTAATATATGATCTTGGGTAGAATGTAACGCGCCAAACTTCTCCAAAAAGATAGGCACATGAAAATGTGCGCGCAACTCGGTAAAATCACCCTTATTGTCTAGTACAATAGGTAAATCGTTGAACGTACGCACACCATTCCCCTTTTTCTCGGTTACTTGATGTAGATACGTAGGTTCATTAAATTGGGCAAGTAAGTTCCAAACCGCATCGTCATCGACCCCGTTAAATAAAATCTTCAAGGCGGCACTGACCTGTATTTTACCGGTCTTGATATTCGCCTTCTTAAATTTAGCAAAAGTATCTTCGGGCTCTTCGTAGGCTAAGGAAAAATGGCAGATATCATAACAAACCGTAATGTAGCGTTTGATTAGTGCTTCCACTTCAACAGTATCTTTTCCTAATAAATCTTGAAGTATTTCAACACCAACAGGCACTAGATAGTCGGAATAAAATAATAAAACCTCATCACTATTTTCAAGTAATCCGTCCGGTTCTGGCTCTATATCCAGATGAAGGTATTTGCCTGTATTATTTTCGACATCGTATAAATGTTTCGCAACACGAACCATTTGTTCAGCACCTTTTCGAAAGGCTTTATTTTTATCCACATCGGTGGTATGCCAATATTTATAACTGATAGGTGACGTGGAAATCCCTCCAGAAAGTCCGTCTGGAAGCAAAATCGCTAACTGATTAAAAAGCCGAATCGTATATGTTAGGCGATTTTCAGTTGTCCAATCCGGTGCATGTACATTATCCTTTACACGTTCATCATGAAAATTACCATATGGAAAACCGTTCATGGTAAATATGTACACATCATTTACTTCTAACCAATATTGAAATTGGGCCATATTTTGACCTTCCGCAAGTTCTTCGCTAGCGGTGTTGGACAAGCGTAGACCTAAACCAAAAGAAGCCGAATCAGAGACGGCTGCCTTAATTGAGGGCACATGTTGCTTTAAACTTTCAAAGGTGTTTTTCCAATCCTGCCCCGGATGTATATTGGTGCAATAGGAAAGATGGTATGTATTGTTAATAAACATTTGATTACTGGTTTACAGTAGCATACTGATTTAATTTGGTAATGGCTTGCGACATCAATACCATATCTATAGTGTGTACATCGTGTTTTTTACCGATTCCAGAAATAAGCGTAATGGTCAATTCGCCACCCAGATGCTCCCTGAATTCCTCTATTCCACCTAAAAGCTCCTCAGTTTCAGCGTTAGAGTGCAAAGGAAGGGACAAATCAAAACCAATAGCCAGCATTACCTCTAAAATATGCTGTAAATCACGTTCTGTTATCAGTCCAACTAAGTGTGCATAAGTAAGATCCAAAGCAATACCTTTTGCAACGGCCTCTCCATGACGCAAGCTATAGTTGGTCATATATTCCATTTTGTGTGCTGCCCAATGTCCAAAATCCAGCGGTCTTGAGGAGCCAGATTCAAAAGGATCTCCACCTTGAGAAATATGGTGCATGTGCATTTCCGCACATTTATAAATGACATAGTGCATGACCTCCATATCTCTTATCTTCAAATCAACCGCGTGTTCTGCGATGTACTTAAAAAACTCCTTATCCTTGATGAGCGCCACTTTTATAGCTTCGGCCACTCCAGCAATCCAATCACGCTGCTCCAAAGTCTTCAAAAAATCGCTATCGTTTATAATCGCAAAAGGGGGTGCGAACGTGCCAAGGAAATTCTTTTTATCAAAGATATTTACACTATTTTTTACGCCTACGGCAGCATCGTTCTGCGAAAGTACCGTAGTGGGAATGCGAATTAATTTTACCCCTCTATGCGCAATTGCAGCAGCATATCCGGCCATATCAATAAGTGCTCCACCTCCAATAGCTATAACGAAAGAATGCCTACAAATAGCATTTTCATTTATACCTTTTAGCACGGTCTCTATAGCTTCTGAACTATTCTTGGATTGCTCACCACCATCCAACACCATACTTTTTGTATGCTTCAATTGCTTGCGGTGCGAGTCGCAGTAGGCTTTAATTTGTGTTAACATACCAGGATGCGCATCGGCAACACCTTTATCAATAACAAAAAGTACCTTTACGGCTTCAGTAGGTTTATACTCCTTAATTATATCCGATAATAAGGTATTATCGCTATGAAAAACGCCTTGCGTAAAATGCAATTGGTATTCATAAGGAACTGAAAAAGATTGTTTTATAGAAGATAATTGCATAATTCTTAGGTAACGGCAAAAAGTTTAGAGAGCATTAAAGATACAGGGAGAAGCAATAAAACGCCTAACCCAATATACCAATTAGAGAAACCTACCGCCCAACAGGCATCCATGACTACCAAGGATAGTACACCGGCCATGACGGCTTTTTTGATATACACTGGAGAATTGTCGGTATAGGCCTTTACCAATGGCTTGTAGATTAATATAGCAAAAAGCAATAAAAACGGAGCTGCAATGGGCAAATTAGTACTGTGTATGGCGACACCCGTCGCAATCAAAATAAGTACCACCGCATACATAACCGCTGCCATAACAATATGCTTTTTATTATCACCATGGACTTCTCCACGGCTAATCAAGGTAATAGCAAAAATATATAATACAGGAATAATCGCAATCCAAATAATGGGTAGTTCGCCCAAAACGGATATTCCCAGCAAAAGATTTAGTCCCCTGCAAAGCCCCATGACTAATGGCCCAAAGAAGGAATGTGATTTTGCTACCGCATCATACATATAAATAGTCGCCGCTAAAATGATAGCAATGTATCCTGATATATCAGAAACTAATACGGCCAAAGCACATCCTAAAAGCATAAGAAGGGCACCAAGGGCAGCTGCTTCTTTAATAGAAACTATGCCACTTGGAATTGGTCTCTCCGGACGCTCCACGGCATCTAATTTAGCATCGAAAACATCGTTTAACACCACACCTCCGGCGTATAAAAAAACCGAAGCAAAAACCAATAGTGCGATGGTTCCAGTATCTACAAGAAAGAAATCAATGGAAGCTATCCCGCTAAAAAAGCAGGAGATGGCAATACCTGCTAAAATATCAGCAGCTGCCGTTGGTAAATTAGCAGGTCTGCACAAGCGAAGCAGCCCCATCAGTTTATTAGACATATTAGGTAATTTTGTTTTCGTCAATTCGAGGTGCCTGTCCGCGAAGCACGCTATTATCGTTGAACAATTGCGACTGATCAACACCGTTGGGATTCAACCAGTGCTCTTCTTTCATTCTGCCATTCTTACCAAAAGCATCCAAAGCATTTTGGTAGCATGTTTTTACTACGTCAGCCTTAGCAATACCTCTTTGTAACATTAACGCAGCGGTCTTGGGTACCGCCATAGGGTCACTAACGCCCCAATCTGCAGAACTATCTACGATGATGTTGTCACTACCGAATTTACGTACGACCTCTACCATGCGCTCGTTGCCCATTTTTGTTTTAGGGTAAATGGTAAATGCTGCTATAAAACCTCTATCCAAAACAGCTTTGACTGTTTCTTCATTGTTGTGATCTATAATTACATTTGACGGATCCAGACCATGTTCTATGCAGACCTCCATACTTTTTATGGTACCCGCTTTTTTATCTCGGTGAGGCGTATGAACCTGAACCGTCATATTCAATTCCTTAGCCATATCCAACTGCATTCTAAAAAACTTGTCCTCGGCCGGAGTCTGATCGTCGTACCCAATCTCGCCGATAGCTACTACATTTTCTTTATGCAAATAGAGTGGTAAAAGTTCAATTACCTGTTCCGCCAAAGCTTCGTTATTCGCTTCTTTTGAATTTAGACCAATCGTACAATAATGTTTTATTCCAAATTGAGCTGCCCTAAACGGTTCCCAACCTACCAAACTACTGAAATAGTCTTGAAACGAACCTACTTGAGTCCTAGGTTGCCCCAACCAAAAAGAGGGCTCTATAACGGCTACAACGCCAGCCGCTGCCATGGCCTCATAATCGTCCGTAGTACGAGCACTCATGTGTACATGTGGGTCTATAATCATCATTTTATCGTCCATAGTCTAATTTTTTAAAGTATTCCAAGTTATTTTATTAGAAGCTATTTGCTTCTTTAATTCTTTATATTTTTCCAGTAGTGCCAATGCGCTATCATCTTCCGAAAAATAACAACACAAAGCACCTGCTTTATTTTCTATTGGGTCTTCGCTAGTCAACAAACGTTTCATATCCGAAAGCAAGGTGTCGTCCATAAACTTGGAAACCGGCCTCCAAAACATTGGGTCGATTGTTCTTGATGCGGCCCAACGCTCATGCGCATAATCCGAAATAATACGGGTTAAATCCGCATTCGCTCTTTCGTCTACGGACTCAATCATTCCCAAATCCCGCTCCATAAAAGCAGCCTTCAGGTACATTTGGTTCCATTGTTGGTCGTTAAAATACAAGGCTGGATAAGGATTATTTAAGGTAATTGCATCAAAAATGATAGAAATATTGGTTCGTAAGGCCTCTACTGCTGAATATTTAAAACTTTCCGATTGAGGTAATATTGTCAAATACCTTAAAAAAGTTTCCAGTTCCGTTGTGTCAGCCACCTCAATAATCTTCGCTACTTCCTGCGTGTAAAATTCAGGATTCACCTCCAAAACTTTAGAAAGCAAGTATATTCTTGACATCTGAAGTACATCTGCTCCGTGAGATTTAAAATAGGAACTTGTTTTGTTAGTAGTATCAGTATAGTTTACCACTAGTTTTTTATCAAACTTAGAAGCCAATAGACTATAGGTCATGAACAAATCCCTAGCCGATTTTGAAATTTCTAGCCTGTCTGTTCTTTCTTTTAACCAATCCAATGCTTCTTTATCCGCATTGTCTCCTAAAACTTCGTAAATCGCCTCACTTTTTCGCATTACTTCTATATTGTAAATTGCTTTACCCAAAATTAATTATTAAAAGCCATTTAGCCTTATTTTTGTGGTGTAAAGAACGCTTTATGTTGACAAGAAACAGTTCTTTATATAAAACTGAATACTATGCTAGGCCTAAAACTACCTACAGACCCAAGATGGGTAAATATTGTAGCAAAAAATATAGATGAAATTTTAACAGATCATGCCTATTGTGAGCAAAAAGCTGCGAGTACAGCAATATCTCTCATTGTATCTTTTCCTGAATATCCAGAACTTATTGAAGAAATGGTGGCTTTGTCTAGAGAGGAAATGGGACATTTTAAAATGGTTCATGATTTAATCTTGAAAAGAGGACAAACCTTAGGCAGGGACCGTAAGGATGAATATGTGCTGGAATTGATAAAATTTTTCCCGAAAGGTGGAAGCCGAACGACCCAACTTGTGCATAGGCTGTTATACGCGGCTTTGATTGAAGCCAGAAGCTGCGAACGTTTCCGATTACTTTCAGAAGAATTGGAAGATAAAAACCTAGCAGAATTCTATCGAAAATTGATGATTAGCGAAGCGGGACACTACACCATGTTCCTGAAATTCGCACGTAAATACGGAGATTTAAAGGAGGTAAACCAGAAATGGGATGAACTTTTACAGTATGAAGCTCAAATAATGAAAAACTTAGGAACTAAGGAAACGATTCACGGTTAAGGATTATTCTCAGTATAATATAGGTTTTTGATGATACCGTCTGATAATCCAATTTTAGGCACATGTATCTTTTTAGCTCCACTCCACTTTGCGGCAGAAAGAAAAATACGTGTAGCGGGAATGATAACATCTGCTCTATCTGGGTTTAAACCTAATTCAGATACACGCTCTTCGTAACTCAGACTTTCCAAAAAATGGTATTGTGCATTCAACCAGAGGTAGGATAAAGATTCGCCTTCCTTGCGCCCCGACATTTTATGAAGTTTATTGATGTTTCCACCAGAACCAATAATGGATAATTTAGGAGAATTCTTAACGTTGACCGTAATCCATTCCTGTAATTTTTCCCAAATCCGGTCCCCTGCCAAACCATTTAGTAAGCGCACCGTACCCAACTTAAAGGACTTGGAAAGTTTTATTTTTCCGTCAGTGAATAAGGTAAATTCCGTGCTACCACCACCTACATCTATGTACAAATAAGATTGGTCTTGCCTAATAATATCCTTGAGGTCGGTGGACGCTATAATAGCAGCTTCCTGTTTGCCATCTATTACCTCTACCTGAATACCAGATTCAGTGGCAATCGTTGCCAGTACTTCATTACCATTGTTTGCCTCGCGCATGGCCGACGTGGCGCAGGCCCTATATTTTTCAACTCCTCCAACTTCCATAAGAAGTTTAAACGCCTTCATGGCCTTTACAATGCGGACTATATTGTGTTCCGAAATTTCTCCAACCGTAAATGAATCCTCGCCTAAGCGCACCGGTACTCTTATCAAGGCATTTTTACGAAACTGTGTTTTTTTTCCACTTTCCTCTATTACGTTATGCGTGAGCAAACGAATGGCGTTTGAGCCAATATCAATTGCTGCAAACTTTCTTATTTTCAAGAGTCAATAATTTTAGTCTTTCAATTTATCCAGATAATAATCATACACAGCAAATTGGGAACGTACTTTTTCTTTATCGTTCTTACGATACGCATTATCCTGTGCTTCATTAAAAAGACGTGCCTTTACATTGTCTGTCCAAGATATTTCAAAAGTATCCAAAAGTTCTTGCTTTATATCTGCATCGTAAATAGGACAACCTACCTCTACCCTATTCTCTAAATTACGAGTCATAAAGTCAGCTGATGAAATATAAACCCTAGTATCTCCGTCATTACAAAAAATGAACATTCTTGGGTGTTCTAAGAACTTATCTATCACACTAATAGCTTCAATATTCTCGCTCATTCCTTTTACACCAGGAATAAGGCAGCAAATCCCCCTAACAATTAATTGAATTTTTACGCCAGCATTACTCGCTTTATATAATCGATCTACCATAGCGTAAGAGGTAAAACTATTCATCTTTATTTTGATAAACGCTTCTTTTCCCGACTGAGCATTTTCTATCTCTTTATCTATTAATTCTTTAAATACTTTGGTTGTGTAATGTGGCGATACTATTAAATGGTTGTATTTATTAATTTTATAAGTGGTCTCAAAGAAATCAAACACCTTATTCAATTCTTTGAGAATAGGCTCATTAGCTGTAAACAATGTATAGTCCGTATATATTTTAGCCGTAGATTCATTAAAATTACCGGTACTTATAAAACCGTATCGCTTCATTTGACCAGCTTCCTCACGCTCTATTAAACAGATTTTACTATGTACTTTTAAGCCTGGAACACCAAATATCAACTTTACGCCTTCGGCTTGGAGCTCTTCTGCGTAACGTATATTGGCATGTTCATCAAAACGTGCTCTAAGCTCTATCTGCAAGGTAACTTGTTTCCCATTTTTAACTGCATTAGACAAACAAGCTGCCACTTGTGAATCGTTTGCTAGCCTATACACAGTAATTTTAATCGTCTTCACCTTCGGGTCCAAGGCAGCTTCCCTTAAAAATTTTAGGACGTAGGCAAAGGTGTGGTATGGGGTATACTGCAAGTAATCTTTTTCGCCAATTTTTTCCAATAAGCTTCCCTCCAGACTCAGTCCTTTTACCGGTAATGGAGCTATTTTTTCGTATAACAAATCTTGCCTCCCCAAGCTAGGAAAGCTGAGATAATCTCTTTTATTATGATACCTACCACCAGGAATAATACTGTCGGTATCCTCAACATTCATCTTTTCCTTTAAGAACTGTAAGGTATCTTTCCCTATTTTTTTGTCGTAAACAAAGCGCACTGGATCGCTAATTTTGCGCCCCTCTACACTGGAATAAATTTTTTCTATAAAACTCTTGCTCAGGTCATTATCGATGTCTAGCTCCGCATCCCTAGTAATTTTTATCATATGGGCAGATATGGAACTATAATCAAACATCGTAAAGATGCTATCCATACAAAACCGAATCACATCGTCTAGCATGATAACATAATCCTTATCCCCTTCTCTAGGTAAGACCACAAAACGCTCTATTCCTTTTGGAATCTCAATAAGCGCATATCTTTTTTCTATTCTCCTTGAAGTTTCGCGGGTACGATCGTCCCGTTTCAGTAGCATTCTTACAGCTAAATAAGCTGCTGTATCTTTTAAGGTTGGAAATTCAGCTAAATCGCTAAGGATGATGGTTGTTAGTTGCGGACTAACATTTTGTAAAAAATAGTTTTTTGCAAATTTTTGCTGCGTCTCGGAAAGCTCTGTTTCTGTAATTAGAAAAACATTCTGTTCTTCAAGCTGCTTTTCAATATCCAGTATGATATCGATACTTTTGGACTGTTGTTTTATTACGATTTTGGTAATTTCTTCCAACAGGTCCTTGGCTACTTCTCCGCCTAAAACACTTTTCCCCTTCTTACCTGCTTCCACAATACGTTTCACCGTAGCATAACGCACCTTAAAAAACTCGTCTAGATTATTAGAGAAAATTCCAGCAAAACGTAATCGTTCTATTAAAGGCACATTTTTGTCTGCACTTTCTTGTAAGACACGTTCATTGAATTTAAGCCAGCTTATTTCCCTATTTATATATTGATATTTGCTCTTCATCATTTTCTTAACTGCTTTGGAAAAATAGTTTCTATTGTTGTTCCCTTGGAAATAGAAGTCCAAGATTGCTCATTAAATTGTATGTGAACGAATCCACCGGTTGGCACATTTTCTATATGTTTGCTGCCTAAAGAATTGGCAATATGGGTAAAAGCATGGTTATGTCCAAAAATTAAAACGGTATTGAGATCATCCGGTAGGCTTTTTACAAAATTTAAAACATAATCTCCAGAAAAATCATATAACTCAGGAATTACCTTGAAGTTATCCAACGAAAACCTAAGTTGACGTAAACAAATCATAGCCGTATGCAGTGCCCTGTTTGCTGGACTCGAAAAGGCAAAATCCAGCTGCACACCTTTTTGGCTAAGTGCTTCGCTCACTAATTTTGAATCGCTAATACCCCTCTGTAACAAAGCCCTGTCCTCATCACTAACGTTCAGTTCCCATGACGATTTTCCATGACGCATTAAAAGTAAATTCTTCATTATTTCTTACTTTAAGGTGCAAGTCGCTCTATTTTCCAATCAAAATCCGGCTGAAGGCTATAGCGTATTCTATCGTGCAACCTATTGGGTCTTCCTTGCCAAAATTCTATCGAAACCGGTTTTACGATATACCCACCCCAATTTTTGGGTCTTTGAATTTCCTTGCCCTCGTAAGCTAGTTCTAGCTCTTTTAACTTTGCTTCCAAAACGTCTCTCGAAGGAATGACCGAACTTTGATCAGAAGCCATGGCACCAAGCTTGCTGCCATCTGGTCTAGATTCAAAATAACCATCGGAAAGATTTTTCGCTATTTTCTCAGCCTTCCCTTTTATAATAATTTGGCGTTCCAAGCCAGGCCAGAAAAATGAAATGCAGACTTCCGGATTTTTCGCAATAGCCCTGCCCTTTTCACTGTCATAATTAGTATAAAAAATAAAACCTTCGTAGGTATACTTTTTTAAAAGTACCACCCGGCTTTTTGGATAGCCGTCCAGACCAATAGTGGAGACGGTCATGGCATTTGGCTCATCTACGCTATCAGATTGTTCGGTTTCATAAAACCAAGTCTGGAACAATTGCATTGGATTATCCGATACACGATCCTCTATTAGTTCACTTTTTTCATAAGATTTTCTGTAATCCCCTAGGTCTTTCTGCATATAAATCACTTAAAAAACAAGATAATCAAAGTTGAGGAAAAGATGGGACATTGTAAAGCAAGAATTTTGCTTTTAGGAAAAATTTATTGAAAGTAACAATCCTGTTCTTACTTAAAACTCCAAACACTTACCATCATCCCCCAATTCAGTATTCTCAAAAATCTGTTGGGCCTCTTCCTTAAAAAGGGAAATAGATTTGTATCTGGTAGAATAATGTCCCAACACCAGCGTACCCACCTTAGCATCTTTGGCAATTTGGGCAGCTTCAGTTGCCGTTGCATGTTTGGTTTTTTTAGCCAAAAGGGCTTCAGACTCTAAGAATGTTGCTTCGTGATACAGTACGTCTACTCCAGTGATAATGGGAATAATATCCGGTTTGTAGGCGGTATCACTGCAAAAGGCATAGGACTTTGGTTTTGGAGGGTCAAATGAAATCAGTTTGTTTTCTATCGTTTTGCCATTGTCCAAAACCACATCCTTTCCATTTTTTATATTTTGAAAATAGGCTTTGTCAATTTTATATTCGTTTACCGCATTGATATCCAACTTTCGTTCCCCAATCTTTTCACGAAATAAATAGCCATTTGTATAGATCCTATGATCTAATGGTATGGTTTTCACACTTATTTTTTCATCCTCATATACGAGCATACTTTCCTTAGAAGTTAGCTCATGAAAATACAGTGGATAATTGGTCCATGAATCCCCTAGTTTTAATAATAAGGTAATGGCTTCCTTTATGCCTTTTGGCCCATACACATGCATCTCTTTATCTCTTCCCAACAATCGAAACGTAGAAATTAGTCCTGGTAGGCCAAAAAAATGATCACCGTGTAGATGAGAAATAAAAATATGGTTAATTCTCGAAAACTTGATTTTATGCTTACGTAGTTGCACTTGTGTACCTTCCCCACAATCTATCAAAAACATATGATTTTTGATTTCCAATACTTGAGAGGTAGGATTCGTAAGCGTTCTAGGAGTAGCTGCATAACAACCGAGTATGGTCAATTTCACAGGCCAAGGTCCCTTTCTATTTCCTCCATTTCAATAATATCCTTAGCCTCTTGCAGCGTTGGGGTAACCATGATTTCATCTGGGACTTCGTCATAAGAAACCTTGTTTGTTACAATAACGAAGGACTTTCCGTTTTCTTTGTGGGTTTTAGACAGTTCCAAAAATTCTAGGACATCGCCAGCGGTAAGCGTTTCAAAAGAAAATAGATTTACAATCAAATTATCATGCTTAACCTTAGCATAGGACTTGTTTAGATTTTCTAAAAAAGTAGCAATAGAAATTTTTTCTTGGTATATAATGGAGGTAGTTCCGTCTTTATCAAAAATCATAGGTCTCTTATTTAATCTTGGAAGCCAACAAATAAATCACTGCCATACGGATGGCGACACCGTTTTCTACCTGATTTAGGATTATCGATTGCTTAGAATCTGCCACATCGCTGGTTATCTCCACACCCCTGTTTATTGGGCCAGGGTGCATGATTACGATTTCCTTGTCCAAACTGTCCAACAACTTTTTATTGACTCCAAATTGCTGTGTATACTCCCGAGTTGTAGGAAAGTAACTGATATCCAAACGCTCGTTCTGTATGCGCAACATATTAGCAACATCACACCATTCTAACGCTTTTCTTAAGTTAGTCTCTACGCCCACTCCTAAAGATGTTATATGTTTAGGAAGCAATGTTTTGGGGCCACAAACCTTTACATTCGCACCCTGAAGTTTTAATGCGAATATATTGGAGAGCGCCACACGAGAGTGTAATATATCCCCAACAATAACTATATTTTTACCTGCAACATCACCGAGCCGCTCCCTAATCGAATACGAATCCAAAAGTGCTTGGGTGGGATGTTCATGGGCTCCGTCGCCCGCATTTATTATGGATGCCTTAACGTGTTTGGAGAGGAAAATTCCCGCTCCGGGATTGGGATGACGCATAACGACCATATCCACTTTCATGGATAAAATATTATTAACCGTATCGATGAGTGTTTCTCCTTTTTTTACTGAGGACTGACTAGCAGAAAAATTAATAACATCTGCAGAGAGCCGTTTTTCAGCAAGCTCAAAGGACAACTTGGTGCGTGTACTATTTTCAAAAAAAATATTAGCAATGGTAATATCGCGTAAGGAAGGTACTTTTTTAATAGAACGATTAATGACTTCCTTGAAATGATCTGCAGTTTCAAAAATGAGTTGAATATCCGATTCCTTCAGGTATTTAATTCCCAATAAGTGATTTACACTCAGTTCGCTCATTTTCTATCTATTAATCAAATATATTACATCCTCACCTTCATTCTCTTTCCACATCACTTTCACCTTTTCACCATCAATAGCATCTACCTGTCTACCTCTATAGTTAGGCTGTATGGGTAAGTGTCTGCTAAACCTGCGATCAATCAAGGCTAACAATTCTACTTCGGAGGGTCTTCCAAAGGATTGTAGCGCAGTTAAGGCAGCATTAATACTACGACCAGTATACAACACATCATCTATCAAGACCACATTCTTATCCTCGATTAGAAAATTAATTTTAGTCTTGGTCGCCTCTAAAGGTTTGTCTCCCCTTCTAAAATCATCACGGTAAAAGGTAATATCAAGAACCCCAACATCGATATGCTTAACGCCATATTCCTCCTGTAAAATTTTACACAAGCGCCGTGCCACGAATATTCCGCGTGGTTGCAGTCCTATTAATACCGTATTTTTAAAATCTAGATGGTTCTCAAGTAATTGACAAGCCAAACGATGTAGAATGATGTTGATTTCTTTTGAGGATAGTAATACTTTTTGACCCATAATAGTCCATCATGCATTTAGCTTCACAAAAATAGGGAATTCTAGTTAAAGTGCCAGTGAATAACATTTATGTGTCATCTCAAGCTAAGAATAATACTTCAACCCTAAAATATATGTAGCTCAACTCAGTATACCGTGTCTAAATAGCCTTTTTTCACTTAGCTATATTCAACCCTTAGGTATCAACGTTTTAGTATACTATTTTAATAATGAAGTACTATCCCTACTCCATTGAAAAATAGGATAAGCGTATAAAAAAGACGTCCTATTCCTTATCCAAACCACAATGTACATTTACTTTTTGGAGATTGTTCAATGCTTAGGGTATTAACTAAATATTTGTTAAACATATCAAGAATATCGCTCTTTTTTCATACTTTAATTTAAATATTAAAAGTGTTACTATGAAAAAAGTCAGTATATCTATTGCATTTGGATTGATAATCGTTCTTTCTATACTTTCCTTTACCAACCTTTCCCAAGAATACCTACTCTT
>CAZMUV010000042.1:0-29674 GCA_964569345.1 uncultured Maribacter sp.
GGAGTTTGCATCACAGAATCCAAATTGTCAACTGGATAATTATAAGAATTCTTTAGAGGCTTCAAATGTGATTGAATCCAACAAGAAGCTATCTGCGATAATCTGTGAATATAAGCTTCCGGGTCAAAATGGTTTTGCTTTCTTCAAGAATGTTCAGAAGGACTTAAAAGAGCTTGGGATTCCTTTTATACTCGTTCATGACGAGAAGGATTCAGTATTACTGCAAGAAGCCATAAGCGTGGGTATTGATGATTTTTACGGTAAACCCCTAGCTTTTGATAAATTACAAGAACGTATTCTCTTTCTAAGGGAATTAAAAGGCAATCTGAAAGATAATAATATTAATGTCTCCGATGAGAAGTCAAAGCCCTACAAGGTTAAATTCTTAAAACGAACTTTTGATATCGTAGTTGCTAGTGTTGCGCTCTTATGTGCAGCTCCCTTTCTGGTAGTATTCATTATAGCTATTCGTTTAGAATCTAAAGGAAAGGTATACTATATCTCTAAAAGGGTAGGCACCGGATATCGAATTTTCAATTTTTTAAAGCTGAGGTCTATGTATCCGGATGCGGATCAGCGTATGAAGGAGTTTGAACATTTAAATCAGTATACAACAACAGATGAGGAAGGCAAGGATACTGCGGAAGTGGTTAAGGAAGCAACTTCGGTTTCCAGTTCAGAAGTCTATCTCATAGGCGATGATGAAAAAATAAGCGAATCGGATTTCAATAGAACTAAAAAGGAAGAATCAGAAAGCGCCTTTATAAAATTTGAAAATGACCCTAGAATAACCAAGGTGGGCCAAATTATAAGAAAACTAAGTATTGACGAACTGCCCCAACTCATTAATGTATTAAAGGGCGATATGTCTATTGTAGGTAACAGGCCATTACCTTTATACGAAGCAGAATTGTTAACTACGGACGAATGGACAACGCGTTTCAATGGTCCCGCTGGTATCACGGGACTTTGGCAGGTTGAGGCTAGGGGTAGAACTTCTAAAATGTCACCACAGGAGCGTAAAGAACTAGACAATAAATATGTAGAAATGGCAAATAGCAAAAATGCCTTTTGGTTAGATATGTGGATTATCATAAGAACTTTCAAGGCTGTTTTTCAGAAAGAAAATGTATAGACAATGAAGAAGTATTATTTATTGTTGTTCATCTTTTTTCTGTTTAATCAGACGGGTTTTTCCCAATCTATTAATGACTTTGTAAATAAAGGATTAGAGGCTAATGATATCTCTAAAAGTTTACCTGTTTTAGACAGTCTTATTTTTAAAGCCAAAGAAAATTCACCAAGGTTAAAGTTTTTTGATGCAGATTTTGATTATTGGGATGGAACCGTTGATTTAGAAAAAAAAGCTTGGTTAAACAATGTAAATATTGAGGCTGCATATGGCTACGGTATATTTGATAATCTTAGTAATGAACAGTTGGCTGGTGGTCCATCAGCCAACCTAGCCTTAATTTCTACCGAACAAAGCAGATACACTGTTGGAGCATCCATAAAGTTGCCATTAGCTGCAGTATTTAACAGAGGTAGAAAAATTAAAAACGCAGAGGCTGAAGCCCAAAAATCTAGATATCAAAAAGACTATGCTATTTGGGAACTAGAACAACTTATTGTTAGGCAATATAACGATCTAATTAAAGCACACAGATTGTTGTTTATTTCAAATTCTGTTGTTGAAACGTATAAAGTTCAGTCTATTAGAGCAGAAAAAGACTTTGCCAACGCTATAATTAATGTGTCTGAATACACCCGATTACAACAAATGCTTAATCAGTCTATTAGCTCCTTTGAATCACAACGCTCAGAATTTTTAATCGCCTTAAAGTCCTTAGAAGGTACTGTGGGTATTGAAATCCAATTTTAAAAATGAAGTTTAATCTTCTCTTTTTTATACGTTTATTATTAAAGCATATTGTCTTGCTTGTTGTAGCACCTATTGTTTTAGCTTCTTTGGTGTTTTATTTGACACAAGATGAGCCTAAAGTTTACAATTCTAAAGCAAGATTATACACAGGTATAGCTTCGGGTTCTTCAATTGAATTGGACAATACCAAAGTAGATTTTAGAGCAACAAACACTGCTTATGATAATCTTATTAATTTAATAAAGGCAAGAACTACAATGGAAATAGTAGGTCTTAAGCTTTTTGCACAACATATGATGCTCGATAGTGCAGATACTAAAATCATATCAAAAGAAAAGTATACTGCTTTAATGGAGTTTGTTCCTAAGGACGTAAAAGACTTAGTTGTAAAAGGAAATATTGAAGAAACTTTGAGCAATTTTGAGCAATTAAAAGAATCTAATCATACTAATTTCATATATGAGCTTCTAAATCTTGATCATTCAGATTACAGTGTAGAAAAGATTGTTGGAAGGATAAAGGTTCGGCGAATTTTAAGTAGTGATTTTGTAGATATACAATTTGAATCAGAAGATCCTGCTATTTGTCAAAGTACGCTACTCATACTTTCGGAAGTATTTGTAAAGTTAAACGCGGATATAAAGGTAAATCAGTCTGATGCAGTTGTAAAGTATTTCGAAGGTCAATTAAATGCATCAACACAAGACTTAAAAATTGCAGAAGACGACCTTCTGAGTTTTAATAAGACGCATAATATTATCAATTATTATGAGCAAACCAAGCATTTAGCATCTGAGAAAGAACATTTTGAATTAGAATATCAAAAAGTCGTTATTAAGCATACCGCAGCAAAGGCAGTGTTAAAAGTGTTGGAAGATAAGTTAGCGACACAAGAATTAAAAAGGCTTTCAAGCCAGGCGATAATAGATCTTAGAAATGACATGGCTAACGTGAATTTCGATATTTCTATGAAGACATTGGGTATAGAGTCAGATTCGGTTAAACAAGTTGAAAATGCAAAGGATTTAATTGTTTTAACAGAAAAGGCATCGGTGCTCAAAACGAAACTTGAATCTCAAGTAGATCAGTTATATACCACAGACTATAGTGAAAAATCACTAGGCTCCACTAATATTTTAGCAGATTGGCTAGCCAATACAATAGAATTTGAAGGTACCAACGCTCAGCTTAAGGTTATGGATCAGAAACGGCTAGAATTCATAAAATTATATCAAGTGTTTTCTCCATTAGGAGCTACAATGAAAAGACTAGAACGTAAAATTGATATTGCAGAGCGTGAGTATTTAAGTTTATTACATAGCCTGGGTTTAGCAAAATTAAGGCAACAGAATGTAGAACTTAATTCTAATATAAAATTAATTGAAGTACCATTTTTTCCCATAAATCCTAATCCAAGTAAGCGCATCATCTTAGTAATTGTTGCAGGGTTAATGGGTTTTGTTTTGGTCGTGTTTACCGTACTTATATTAGAATTCTTGGATGGTAATATCAACACAGCCCCGAGGGCAGAAAGTAAAATAGGACTATTGGTTTCATCTATATTCCCTGTTATCAATGAAGAAAACAACAAAATCGATTACCATTATTTAAAGAATAAAGCAGTAAATGCGATTTCTAGAAATATTCTACTAAATCAATTTAAAAAGACAAATGAAAATGAACCAGTAGTTAATATGTTTTTCTCAACGCAAGAAGGAGAAGGAAAAACATTTATCTGCAAGCATTTATTATCCAAATTATGTGAATTAGATTATAAAACATTACATATTACCTATGATGATTCTAATTTAGAAATAACTAGTACCAATTATCAAAAGCTAGTTTATCCTGTAAGTGATCATTTGTTCAAAATTTCAAGTATCAAAGATTTTGATTTTAAGAATATTTCTGAGGACTATTCGAAATTTGATTTTGTAATTCTCGAAATTCCTGGAATTATAAAAAATCCTTTTCCTGTAAAGCTAGCTTCAGCAATGGATTACACCTTCTTGATTACAAGGGCAAATAGAGCCTGGGGCGATGCAGATAAAAATGCCTTAACCCTATTTAATGAGGCAACAACAGGTCCTGAACCAACTATTATTCTTAACGGTGTGAAAGTACAAGAGATGGAGACCGTTGTGGGAGATTTACCTAGAAATAGATCACTTATTCGAAGATGGGTAAAGCAAATAGTTCAGTTTAAGTTTTTTTCCAAAAAATCAGTAGCCTAATGATTAAAAAGCTCATTAAAATAGGGAAGGATAAAAACATCTCATCATTGGTAACTAATCTTGGGATTGCCTTTCTAGGACTTTTAAGTTTTATGCTGCTCACAAGGCAATTACCACAGGAAGTGTTTGGCGATTGGGTACTTTTTATAACGATAGCTACTTTTTTTGACCTTCTTAGGTTTGGTCTTACGAGAACATCGGTAGTTCGACTATTGGCGGGAGTTGAAAAAAATGATTACAAAAGACTTTTAGGTTCTAGTTATCGTATAAACCTAATGCTATTGGTTTTGCTAATCAGTGTATGCTGGGGCTTATTATTTGGCCTTAATATATTCAGCCTTAAAATAAACTACGGCTATGAACTTTTCTTAACCTGGTATCCTATCTTGGCAATTGCTAATTTAGGCTGGAATGCAGGCTCTGCATTGTTCCAAGCTGAACAGAATTTTAAATTATTGATGTTCGTTCGTTTAGCTAATATTGGCCTATTCGTGCTTTTTCTAATTTTTAATGGTTTGTTTTTAAAATGGGGAATTCTCGAAATTATTTGGGTAAACATTACTGTTAATTTTGTTGCAAGTACTTGGTGTACCTTAAAAAAATGGGATGGTCTATTTTATTTGAAATATGCGGATAGAAGTACAGAAAAAGAATTAATAAACTTCGGAAAGTTTTCTATGGGAACTTTAGTAGGTTCAAGTTTGCTAAAGAGTGCTGATACGTTAATTATAGGTTTTAGTCCCATCTTAGGCTCTGCGGGTATTGCGATGTATGCCATACCGTTGAAACTTACAGATTTATTAGGAATACCGCTACGGAGTTTTACAATGACGGCATACCCCCGTATGTCTAAAAAAAGTATTCAAGGTGATATTGATGGTTTACGAAAAACATTTTATGCCTACTCAGGAGCTATTACCATTTTGTTTATTCCAGTTGCTATGTTCTGTTACATATTTGCAGAGGAACTCATATTGTTCTTGGGTGGTTCTGAATATAAGGAGGCATTACCACTTCTGACGGTAATATTTAGAATTTTCACTGTGTACACACTGCTATTACCTGTAGACCGGTTTACAGGGGTTTTATTAGATAGTATTAATAAACCACATCTTAATTTATACAAGGTAATAATTATGACTATGGCTAATATTTTGGTTGATATTTTGGCGGTATTTGTTTTTGAAAGTCTTATAGTAGTGGCCATAGGAACGGTACTTTTTACACTTTTAGGCATTTTTATAGGGTTCTATTTTCTAAGAAGAGAACTAAAGATTCAAAGCCGACAAATAATCCCTCAAGGAATCTACTTTTTCAAAAACCTTAATACATTTATAAAAGAGTGAATACTTTTCATAAAACATATGGAACAGATCATTTAAGGCGACCATTGCCTATAGCCATTTTGTTTTCTATTATTATAGCATGTGGTCTATTAACAGCGACTAAAGGTTTAGTTGCCGGAATTGGTATTATTGTTTTACCCATTGCAATCGTTTATTTAGGAGTATTATTTGCAAAGCCAAAGCTTGGTATACTTACTATATTTATTCTCAATTTTACGATTTTAGGTTTGGGAAGATATATTCCAATGACTTGGGGTTTATTAATAGATGGACTACTTTTTTTAATGTATTTGGCTTTATTCTTTAAAGCTTTTAAAATAAAAATACCTTGGAGTCGTGCGCAATCGCAGTTAACGTTATTGGTTACAATATGGTTTGGTTATGCACTTTTCCAGGTAGTAAATCCTGAGGCAGCAAGTTTTGAGGCATGGTTTTATGCGATGCGAGGTCTAGCGTTATACCAATGGATGATTATACCTTTACTATTCATCCTTTATAACAAGCCTAAAGATCTTAAGATATTTCTTATAATATGGGGTGTACTGTCTTTTTTAGGCACCTTAAAAGGAGTACATCAACTAATTTTTGGTGTAGATTCTTTTGAGCAAAAATGGTTAGATAATGGGGGGGCTTTGACCCATATTTTATTCGGAAAATTACGCATATTTTCTTTTTATTCAGATGCGGGTCAATTTGGAGCTTCACAAGGGCATGCAGGCGTTGTTTTTGGTGTTTTAGCCTTATTTACTAAGAGTAAGAAATTTAGAATTTTTTGCATAGTCGTGGCTTTAGGAGGCCTTTATGGGATGTTGATTTCTGGAACAAGAGGAGCCATTGCTGTGCCCGCAGCTGGGGGTATTATGTTTCTAATTTTAAGGAAGAATATACCAATTTTGGTATTAGGAGCGGTAATGGGTATTGGTATTTTTGTATTTTTCGCACACACTACTATTTTAAATAATAATGCAGAAGTACGAAGAATGCGTACAGCTTTTGATCCCAATGATGCATCACTACAAGTACGTTTAGCAAACCAAAGAAAACTTGCAGGTTATTTGTCCTCTAGACCCTTTGGCGGAGGAATTGGTTCTACAGGAAATTGGGGGCAACGGTTTACGCCTCATACCTTTTTGGCTAATACAGCAACCGATAGCTGGTTCGTGGCTATTTGGGCAGATACCGGTATTGTTGGACTCTACCTGCACTTGTTTATTCTGTTTTACACCCTAGTTACTGGAGCATACAACGTTATGTTTAAATTAAAAGATGAAGTGCTCAAAGGCCAAATCGCAGCAATAGTTTGTGGTATGTTTGGTATTATGGGTGCTTCGTATGGCAATGGTGTTTTTGGCCAGTTTCCTACCTGCATTCTTATGTATACAGGTATGGCTTTTATGTTTATGGCTCCTAAAATGGATAAACTATTATTGGAAGAAAAGAATAAAAACCTAAAATTAAATACCTAAAAAAACGGTTATATGAATATTGAAAAACCATTGGTTTCTATAATTACAATAAACTATAATGATGCTAGTGTAACTATGGATATGCTAGCGTCTCTTAAGTATCTAACCTACTCAAATTATGAGGTTATTGTGGTAGATAATGCTTCGCCAAGCGATAATCCAGATATTATAAAAGAAACCTTTCCGGACATTACACTGATTAAAAGCAAAGAAAATTTAGGATTTGCAGGAGGTAATAACCTTGGGGTGAACGCTGCAAAAGGGGCGTATTATTTGTTTATTAATAATGACACGATTGTTCCAGAACACTTTATCGAACCGTTAGTAACTACTTTACAGAACGATGATAAAATTGGTATGGTAAGCCCTAAGATAAAGTTTCATTGGGATCCTACATTAATTCAATACGCAGGCTATACCCCAATGAATCATTGGACCATTAGAAATAATAGTATTGGTTATCATCAAAAAGATGATGGCAGTTTTGATACAGAGGGAATAACAGAATCAATTCATGGTGCAGCAATGATGGTACCTAAAAGAGTGGTTGATAAAGTGGGTATGATGACTGAAATCTACTTTTTATATTACGAAGAGCATGATTGGGCGGAGATGATTAAAAGAGCAGGTTATAAAATTTATTACCAGCCTAAATCATTTATCCTGCATAAGGAGTCTTTATCAACAGGTAAGTCTAGTCCCTTAAAAACGTATTATTTAGCGCGTAATAGAATTGTATTTGCTAGGCGAAACTTTAAACCTACCCAACTGTTTGTAAGTATATTATTTCAAGCATTTGTATCAGTTCCAAAAAACACCATTACTTTTTTGTTCACAAGACAATTTCAACATTTGAAATCATTTTGGAATGCGATAGGATGGAATTTATCTCACAGCAATATTTTAAAAGTTTAATGCCAGAATCCCCAAATAATCGATAACATGAAAATATTAAAATTAAGTTTTTTGGTGATTGTTATAATTAGCGTTTTTGGTTGTGTAAAGGTAAAAGAATTTGAAGAAGAACAGGCAATACTTGCCTTAGAGGAGGGGTCATTAGCTTCCTTAAATGTCAGTACAGATTTTAGCTTTAGGACACACAAGGAAATTAGTGTGCGTCTTAATGTTCCAGATTTTTTAACAGATGCTGTTTTCAAAATCTTTACTAAATCAGGCGATAACGATAGTATAGCTGTTGGAAGGGCAACTTTTGATAGTCAAGGGTATTTTGAACATCAGTTTGAGGTACTATCAACTACAGACAGTGTAATCATATACTCTGATTATGTCGGATTTGTTAAAGATGTAACCCTACCCATCATAAATGATGTCGTCGACTTTGATTACAACGAAAGTTATCAAAGCTCTTTTTTTAATACTAATAAATCGAAGAAAAATTCATTTTCCTTTCTCAGTAAAGTTAATAATGTTGCTTATACTTATTTAGGTGCTTATAATGATAAAGATGGCGTGCCAGATTATTTAGCATCACCAGATATCATTACCAATGCGTTCTTACGAGAAGTTAATGCATCTCTTCCAGACAATTCGGACTGGAAGGGACAAATAAATCCACAAATACTAATGGATTCAGACTCTCAATTGATTTTGACAGAAGCAGCTGAGCTTTGGGTAACGTTTGTCTCTGAGGGTACAAAAAAGAAGAACGCTATAGGTTACTATTCATTTTCGTTGGACAATCCTCCAACCACGTCCAATGAAATAGCTTCTTTGAATATTATTTTTCCCAATGCATCTTTTGTAAAATCAAAAGGCGGGTTGGTTTCTGGGGACAGGGTTAGTTTAGGGTTTTTCCCATCTAATACAGTTATAGGATGGTTTTTGGTTAGAGATGGCTTTAAAGGAAAGGAAGTTAAAGATGATAAAGAGATTTATTTCTCTAACCCAGAGTTTAATGATGGTAACCAATCATCCATACCTAATCACGCTGTCGTGCTATTTGATGAGGTGAGAAAATTAGCATTATTTGGCTTTGAAGATCTTGAAAAGAAGAATGAAACGAATGATTATAATGATGTTGTTTTTTATGCAAAGTCTAGTCCTGAATCTGCCTTAAATATTAATAATGTTACCATGGTAGTTTTACCAAATGACCAAGATGGTGATGGTATTGAAGATATCTTAGATAATTATCCACAAGATGCTACAAAAGCGTTTAATAATTATGCACCATCAGCTACTACAAGCGGAAAATTATTATTTGAAGATTTATGGCCCAGTAAAGGAGATTATGATTTTAATGATTTGGCAGTCGATTATAGGTATAATTTAATTTCAAATTCAGATAATTTAATTACCACTTTAGAGGCTAAATTTCTTATTGAGAATATTGGGGGGTCGCTACAGAATGCATTTGCCATTAGTTTGCCAATTAATCCTGCATTGGTTAGCACTGTTGAAGGTCAAATTATTAATGGGGGATTTGAGGAAATATTAACCAATGGCACGGAAGATGGAATGGCCGCCAACGAGACTATAGTTTTTGTAGCTGGAAATGTTATTAATATGGAAGGAAACGAAATAAATTTAGTAATAAATTTTAATATACCCGTGAACCCATTAGAACTAGGCGAGATACCATTTAACCCATTTTTAATCGTAAATGGAGAAAGGGAAAGGGAAGTGCATTTGCCTGATCAATCACCAACAAGCAAGGCAGATTATCTAAATACTTTTGATGATAGGAGTAATCCCGATATTGGTCGTTATTACAAAGCAAATACTAATCTTCCATGGGCTTTGAATATTTATGATGATAGTTTTATTGTGCCTTTTGAGTTTATACCTATTACAAAACAATATCCAAAATTTGCTAAATGGGCAAACTCTTCAGGAACTGAGAACTTAGATTGGTATAAGAGGTAAAAATTATAGTATAATTCCTCAAACAATGACGATATAAACAGGGAACTATTCTTTAAAGTTGAATTACTCTAAAGACAATAAGCATTGTTTAGTTTCAAATGCTCAGGAGGGTAATATTTTAATTAGAATCAACTATCTAATAGAAAAATAAAGACTGTGCATATTCACGCAAAACAAAAATACGTTACAATACTTTTCGTCCAGTTAACATACTAATGAATCTAAATGGATTATACGCTTTTGCGCCTATTTATAGTGCAGTGAGGATGGGGGACGTAAGATGCGAGATTTTATGTTAGATAGTAGTATTAACGTTGGAGCTTTGTCAGTGGGATTAGCCTTAATTAATCAAGATTTTTTAAGATGCTTATGAATTTTATAAAAAAAATAGTGCTCCCATTATTAGGTCTTTACGTATTGTTTGTCATAATCATACTTCTGGCAAGATTACCCTCTTATACGATACAAACCAACGGGAAATTATATATAGTAAATAAAGTAAGTAGGGATATTCAAGTCTTTGATTTGTTTACTGGAAAAGAAATAGCGGAAATTCCTATTACTATGCAATCGCATGAAGCAATAACAACTACAGACGAAAAAAGTATTGTCCTTACAAACTATGGTGATATTGATAGTGATGGAAGTATCATCCAGCATATAAATACAAAAACCAATAAAGTTGAAAAAGTATTAGAGGTAAAGGGAAATATAAACGCAAATGGTATCGTTGCTTTTCCAGAATCTAATAAAGTAGTACTGATTGACTACGTTAGTAATGATTTAGTACTCCTTAATATAGTGACCGACAGTGTTGAAATACGAATACCAACGGAACAAAAAAAGAGCCATCTTGTAGTGCTGCATCCCACAAAACCACTAGCTTATGTTACCAACATGAAATCAAATTCGGTTAGTGTTATTGACCTTAGTACAAATACTGTTGTTAAGATTATTTCCTGCGGATTAACAACAGAAAGCATTGATATTACCCCAGATGGTTCAGAGATTTGGGTGACCAATAAAAACGGTAATTCAGTTACTGTTATAGATACTGCAGCGAATGACGTTATTGATACTTTACCTACTGGAAATGAACCATTAAAATTGAAATTTTCTGTTGATGGTAAGTATTGTTTAGTCGCAAATGCAAGTGGTGGTAGTATTTCTGTATACGGACAGCAATCCAAAAAACATATTAAAACCATTAGTATTCCAGGGAAGAATAACGTAATTGAAAGAATTCTTTACCATACCCCACGGCCAGTTAATATTTTGATGCACCCAAATGGCCTGTATGCTTTTGTAGCTAACTCTAATGCTAGTAAAATTGAAGTTATTGATATGAAAACATTTACTATTGTTAGTACTATTGGTACGGGGAAAGTCCCAGATGCATTGGCCTTTGTCGAATAACCTATAAGGAATATGTCTTATCTAGATAGCGGCTGCAATTTTATATTAAAATAATGTTTTGGATAAATTCCCATAGGAATTTTAATGTAAATGACAGCCGACTACCTTTTTTCTTTTCCCCAGCATGTCCTTGACTGACATGTAAACTACTTGATAGAACGCACCTTTAGTGCCCCTCACCGCAGGCAAAAGGCCATCCATCGTCTTGAATCAAAAAAGGGGTGTACCTATTGTAATTTGGCTCATTTAAAACCAATATAAGGTCGATTACAATGTATTATTCTTTAGTATCTATTATCAACAGTAATTATAACGAGGCAACACTAAACATGCCCTTAATATTAGGGAGGGGATTTCGAGCTGGTGTTACCGTTTCCAAATATGGTATCATGCTTTTGGTCAAAAATAGAGTATTACATCTAAAGGTATTTTCGTGTATTATTTTTTGAAATATGACTCGTTTGAAGGGTTGTAAATAGAGGGTGATACTGCGCTAGATGATTTTCACAACCTAAAAACTCCGTTTCACAACAATAATTTAAAATCACAATAAAGTAGGAATATATTTACAAATAAGTAAGAAAAAGATTCAAATAGTTTAAATAAATTAAGTATGAAAATTACAGTAGTAGGAACGGGTTACGTTGGTTTGGTTTCCGGAACATGTTTTGCCGAAACAGGTATTGATGTTACCTGTGTAGACATTGATAAAAAGAAAGTGGATATGCTGTTACGCGGCGAAGTTCCTATTTACGAACCTGGTCTAGATGCACTTTTGGAGCGGAATTTAGAGAAGGGAAGAATAACCTTTACGACCAATCTTGCAAAAGGTATAAAAGGTAGCGATGCCGTTTTTATAGCAGTAGGCACGCCTCCGGACGAAGATGGGAGTGCAGATTTGAAATATGTTTTAGGCGTTGCCCGTGAAATTGGCCAACACATGGAGGACTACAAAGTAATTATTACGAAAAGTACAGTTCCGGTAGGCACCTCTTTTAAAGTAAAGGCAGCAGTACAGGAAGAGTTGGCAAAACGTAAGGCAGATATTCCGTTCGACGTAGCTTCCAATCCAGAATTTTTAAAGGAGGGTAGTGCCATAGATGATTTCCTAAAGCCAGACCGTATCGTTGTAGGAATAGAATCAGAAAGAGCTAAAAAAACCTTAAAAAGATTATACAAGCCATTTTTAATGAACGGGCATCCACTTTTATTTATGGATATCTTTTCTTCTGAAATGACAAAGTATGCCGCAAACTCTATGCTGGCAACAAAAATTAGTTTTATGAATGATATAGCCAACCTTTGCGAACTGGTTGGGGCTAATGTTGACCTAGTTCGTAAGGGAATTGGTTCTGATGCGAGGATAGGCAATCAGTTTATTTATCCTGGTACAGGGTATGGCGGAAGTTGTTTCCCTAAAGACGTACAGGCATTGGTGCGTACTGCAGATGAATATGGTCATTCTTTGGATGTACTTAAAGCGGTAGAAAGTGTCAATTATAGACAAAAGTCTAAGCTTGTAGAAAAAATTAAATCCCATTTTGGAGAGAATCTAAAAGGAAAGCAATTTGGTATTTGGGGTCTGGCATTCAAGCCTAAAACAGATGATATGCGAGAGGCTCCATCCTTAGTTATTATAGAACAATTATTGGCCATGGGCGCACAGGTTCGTGTTTATGATCCGGTAGCTATGGAAGAAGCAAACCATACCCTAAAAGATACGGTGGTCTATGCCAAAGATGAGTATGATGCTTGTATTGAAGTAGATGCTATGCTACTGGTTACGGAATGGTCGGAGTTTAGAATGCCAAACTTTAGAATCTTGGAAAAACTCATGAACAATAAACTAATTTTTGACGGTAGAAACGTTTACGACCCAGAAGAAATGAAGGATATGGAGTATACTTATTACAGTATAGGTAGAGAAACGGTAAATGGCCCAAAAACAAGTAAAACACAAAGAATAGTAGCATAAGGGCTACCTAATAAAAATCTTAAAATATAAATATGAAACGAATATTAGTGACTGGTGGAGCGGGATTTGTTGGCTCGCATTTGTGCGAACGTTTATTGGATGAAGGCAACGAAGTTATTTGTCTAGACAACTATTTTACAGGAAGAAAAAGCAAGGTGGTCCACTTAATGGATAACCCCTATTTTGAGGTAGTTCGCCATGATGTTACCATTCCCTATTTTATAGAGGTCGATGAAATTTATAATTTGGCATGCCCTGCATCGCCCGTGCATTATCAGCATAATCCTATTAAGACGATAAAGACATCTGTAATGGGTGCCATAAATATGTTGGGTCTGGCCAAAAGAATTGGTGCTAAGATTTTACAGGCATCAACAAGCGAAGTATACGGTGATCCGGAAATGCATCCGCAACCAGAACATTATTGGGGACATGTAAACCCTATTGGTATTCGTTCTTGTTATGATGAAGGAAAACGATGTGCAGAGTCCTTATTCGTGAATTATCATGAATCAAACGACGTTCGAGTAAAGATTATTAGAATCTTCAATACCTACGGGCCTAAAATGGAGCCGGACGATGGTCGGGTTGTTTCCAACTTTATAAATCAGGCCTTACAAGGTCAGGATATTACCATTTTTGGAGATGGCACCCAGACAAGGAGTTTCCAATATGTGAGCGATTTGGTGGATGGTATGATACGTATGATGGCTACAGGAGACAATTTTATTGGTCCTGTAAACATTGGTAATCCAGTAGAGTTTACCATGTTGGAATTGGCTCAAAACGTTATCGAACTTACCGGAAGTTCTTCTAAAATCATACACATGCCCTTACCTTCGGATGATCCAACACAACGACAACCGGACATTAGTTTGGCAAAGGAAAAATTGAATGGTTGGGAGCCTAAGATAGCGTTGAGGGAAGGCTTGGTAGACACCATATCTTATTTTGATGAACTCATGAAAACAGAGTCTATTCATAAATTGATGAACGTTTAGTACCCAAAACCTTTCTTTAAAAACCTACGATGCAATTTCTAAACATACTCGGTACTATTCTGGAATTCCTACTATTTGGCTATTTGGCTTTTGCTGCCTTTTATATTCTGATATTTTCGGTAGCCGGACTTCGTAAGCCTAAAAAGCAGAACAACCTATTAACCCAATTTGATAGAACCTTTGCAGTGTTGATTCCCGGGTATAAGGAAGATGCGGTTATTGTTGAAGTAGCTCAAAAGGCTTTGGAACAAAGCTATAATCCGGATAAATTTGATGTTATTGTCATTGCGGATTCTTTTGAACCGGAGACCTTAAAATCACTAAAGGCGTTGCCTATTCGATTGATAGAAGTTTCCTTTGAAACCAGTACCAAATCTAAGGCATTGAATACCGCCATGGCTGAAATAGGCGATGGGTATGATGTCGCTTTGATACTGGATGCCGATAACATCATGGAGACTGATTTCATTCAAAAAATGAACTTAGCTTTTGATCAAGGGTATAAAGTAGTACAGGGGCACAGAATGGCAAAAAACACCAATACGTCTTTCGCTATTTTAGATGCGATAAGTGAGGAGGTTAATAACCACATCTTTAGAAAAGGACATCGCGCCTTAGGGCTGTCCTCTGCTTTGATAGGTTCGGGGATGGCATTTGATTACCATTTCTTTAAGTCTACTATGGCTGACATTAAAGCAATAGGCGGATTTGATAAAGAGTTAGAACTGACCTTGCTCCGAGACGGAGAAATTATAGAATACCTTCACAACGCCTTGGTCCTTGATGAAAAAGTACAAAAGGCAGCCGTTTTTGCCAATCAGCGCAAAAGATGGCTTTCTGCACAGTTTATTTATTTTAAACGATTCTTTTGGTCGGGCGTAAAATCACTTTTCCTAAAGGGAAATTTAGACTTTTTTGATAAGGTCTATCAAATGATTGCTCCGCCTAGAGTGCTACTTGCCGGTTTGGTTACCCTATTTTTTCTTGGAGCTACAAGTGTACAGCTATTTTTTCCAGAACTAAGTGCTTCCTTTTCGGTACCTCCATTGGCATGGCAAATTACATTTGCTGCTGTAGTTATCGCTTTTTTATGTGCTATTCCACGCGTATTTTATAATCAGAAAACAGTAAAAGCATTGTTGACTTTACCTAAGGCTTTTGCATTAATGTTCTTCTCGTTGTTTAAGTTAAAAGGAGCGAATAAAAAATTCATCCACACACAACACGGCACCATAAATAGTTAAATACCAAACACATGAAAATAGGAATAGAAGGTCAGCGGCTGTATCGGAAAAAGAAGCACGGCATGGATATGGTGGCACTAGAGCTTATCAAAAATCTTCAGCAAATAGATACGGTAAATGAGTACGTCATTTTCGTAAAGCCAGATGAGGACAACACCTGTATTCCGGCTGCTAAAAATTTTAAAATTGTTGAATTAACATCTATTTTAGGTTATCCGGGCTGGGAGCAAATAGCCTTGCCACTGGCAGCCTACAAAGAAGGTTGTGATGTCTTGCATTGCACCAGCAATACAGGGCCCATATTTTCTAAAGTTCCTCTAATCACCACATTGCACGATATTATTTACTTAGAGAGTATCAGTATTTTTAAAAAAGAAGGTACATGGTATCAAAAACTGGGAAATATGTACCGCAGGTGGTTTGTGCCATCGATCATTAAAAAAAGTAAAAAGGTAATAACGGTTTCCAACTATGAAAAGGATCGAATCAATAAGTACTTCGGTTTTACGGATAACAGGTTAAGTGCCATTTATAATGGCGTGGGTTCCCACTTTAAGCAAGTAACCAGTAAGACTGTTTTAAAATCAATAAAGGATACCTATCAATTACCGGATAAATTTTTCTTTTTCCTTGGTAATACCGATCCTAAAAAAAACACAAAAGGAGTCTTAGAAGCTTACGGTAATTTTAGCGCATCTGCTTCGACGGACTATCAATTGGTCATGTTGGATTATGATGAGAACGAACTTCAAAAATTATTACTTTCTATTGGAATGTCGGAACTCAGAAAAAAAATTCACTTGTTAGGTTATGTGCCAAATACAGAACTTCCGGCAATTATTAGTCAATGCACTATTTTTCTGTATCCGTCTTTGCGGGAGAGCTTTGGTATCCCCATTTTAGAAGGTATGGCCTGCGGTGTCCCGGTAATTACATCTAACACGTCTTCTATGCCAGAAGTAGCCGGTAAAGATGCTGCTTTGATAGTAGATCCGTATGATGCAAGCCAGATTACGGCAGCCATACATACTTTGGTAGATGATAATGTATTAGCAAATGTACTGGCAGAACGCGGTATTTTAAGGGCCAAACAGTTTTCTTGGGTGGCTATGTCGCAAAATGTATTGGAACTCTATCAAGAAGTATATAAAGAATTAAATACAACGAAAGGATGATAAAGAACCGAGATATAATCGTAATCGGAATCCAAGCTTGGGATATTGAAATTGGGAGTAATTGTAAAAATATTGCGACCGAATTTGCCAAGCATAATAGGGTCCTATATGTGAATCCTCCAATGGATCGTATTTCGAGTATACGCGAACGTAAATCATCAAAAATTCAGAAACGACTTCGAATTCAGAAACGATTGGAACAAGCACTCGTTCCTATCTCAGAAAACTTATGGAATCTATATCCTCCAACAAAAACAGAATCTATAAATTTTATTGGTCAAGCCGGACTTTTCGATTTCTTCAATAAAAGAAATGGAAAACGATTTTGTGCTGATATTTTAAATGCGATTTCTATCCTAAATTTTACTGATTATATAGTTTTTAACGACAGCTCTATGTTCTTGGGACAGCATATCAAAACGTTTTTAAAACCGGCTTTTTATACCTATTACATGCGCGATTTCCTTACTAAAAATCCGTATTGGAAAAAAAATGGCGTACGTCTAGAACCCAAGCTTATTGAGCAAGCTGATTGTGTTGTTAATAATTCGACCCTTTATGCGGAATATGGTAGAGAATTTACGGTAAACTCTTATATGGTGGGTCAGGGTTGTGATACCAGTCTTTTCAATGATCAAATTCGGGACATACTAGTTCCTGAAGATTTGGTAGCCATAAAAGGTCCGGTTATAGGGTATGTAGGCTTTTTGTCCAGTCGCAGATTGAGTATTGATATTCTCGAACACATCGCTAAAAAAAGACAAGACTGGAGTATTGTTTTGGTGGGTCCAGAGGACGATGCATTTGCAAATTCGGACCTCCACAACATGAAAAATGTATATTTTTTGGGTAGTCGCGATGCTTCGGAATTACCTAATTACATAAAAGGTTTTGATGTCGCCATTAATCCACAGCTCATAAATGACGCTACCATAGGAAACTATCCTAGAAAAATTGACGAGTATCTAGCCATGGGGAAACCTACCGTAGCATCTGCTACAAAAGCTATGGAATATTTTAAGGAGTACACCTACTTGGGAATTACTCCTGAAGATTATGTGGCACTAATCGAAAAAGCGTTGCAGGAAGATTCTACCGAGAAACAAAATGAAAGACGCAATTATGGTCTATCCCACAGTTGGGAGAATAATGTCAAGGAAATTTATAACTGTATTTTAAAAGTACAAAAGGTAAGCGCTTAAGCATCTAGATATGGGACTCATATATAAGGTTAAATCCAATCCAAAATTGAAGCAAATAGCACTTAGAGCCATTGCACCTAGGCGTAATCCAAGGCCAAGGCTTTGGGTAAAGTGGTTTTTGAATCCCCTAAAACATAAAAGAGGAAAAGGGTCGGTAATTCGAAGAAGAAGCAGGATTGATGTTTTTCCTTGGAACCGATTTGAAATAGGTGGCTTAACAACAATTGAATCGTTTTGTACGGTAAATAATGGTTCTGGCGATGTGCTTTTAGGTGATAGGGTACGTGTAGGTATCGGAAGTGTAGTAATTGGTCCAGTAACGATGGGCAATGGTTCTGGTCTGGGACAACATGTTTTTATTTCTGGTTTTAACCATGGCTTTTCAGATGGTTCAAAGAACTCAAGTGAACAAGCCTTAGATATTCGCCCAACAGTAATAGAAGATGAGGCGCATATCGGCGCAAATTCGGTGGTTTTGGCAGGTGTTACCATAGGCAGAAATTGCCAGGTTGGCGCAGGGAGTGTGGTTACTAAAGATATTCCACCTTATTCGGTGGCTGTCGGTAATCCGGCAAGGGTTATAAAACAATTCAATCATCATACTGGTGAATGGGAAGCAGTAAAGAAAAAACAAATCGTTACGGCGTAAAAAGATAGAATACTATGGAGTCATTAAAAATCATTTTCTGGGTTGCCTTGTTTATTATTTTCTATTCCTATTTGGGATATGGCATCCTGCTTTTCGCCATTATAAAAGTCAGACGGCTTTTAGGCTTTGGAAAACCTTTTAAGGGTAATGAAGATTACGAGCCAGAAGTGACTTTGTTCGTAGCCGCTTTTAACGAAAAAGATTATTTAGATGAGAAAGTGGTTAATTCTAGGAGTTTAAACTATCCAATAGAGAAAGTAACCCAACTTTGGGTAACCGATGGTTCTGATGACGGGACACCACAACTTCTAAAAAAACATGAAGATGTTGCAGTTTTACATGAACCAGCCCGTAATGGTAAAATTGCAGCCATGAACCGCGGAATGAAACACGTAACAACGCCGATTGTAATTTTTTCTGATGGGAACACCAATTTAGGTAAAGAATCCATCAAAGAAATTGTAAGATTATTTCGTGACCCTAAAGTGGGGTGCGTTTCTGGTGAAAAGAGAATTTATTCAAAAGATGCCGACGCAGCTGCTGGAGCAGGAGAAGGAATGTACTGGAGGTATGAATCTCAGCTTAAAAAATGGGATGCAGAATTGTACTCTGTAGTTGGGGCAGCAGGTGAACTTTTTGCTATTCGTACCGAACTTTGGCAAGAAGTAGAAAAGGACACGCTGTTAGATGATTTTATGATTTCATTACGTGTAGCGATGAAAGGCAATACGATACAATATAACCCTGAGGCGTATGCGATTGAAAATGCATCTGCTAATGTGAAGGAAGAACTCAAAAGAAAAATTAGGATATCTGCTGGCGGAATTCAATCTGTGGTGCGTTTACGTTCCTTGTTGAATATTTTCAAGTATGGAACCTTGTCTTTTCAGTATATATCACACCGGGTGTTACGGTGGACATTAACGCCTTTATTGTTGTTGTTGCTAATCCCGATAAACTTTGTTTTGGCACAAAACGAAGGTTTCTTTTCGGTAGCGATTTTTAGCGTATTGTTTTGGTGTCAAATAGTATTTTATGGCGCCGCATTTTTGGGATGGTTTTTAGAAAATAGACAAATTCGATTAAAAATTCTCTTCATACCCTATTATTTTTTTATCATGAATCTTTCCGTTTTCTTAGGATTTGGTAGGTATTTAAAAGGAAACCAATCTGTAAATTGGGAAAGGGCTAAAAGAGGGGTAAGCGAACAAGTTCCTGCTTAGTTTTTTAGGTTGTGGGGAGCGAAAACGTAAAGCTACTGCCTTTCCCTAAAGTACTTTTTACCCAAAGTTCACCATTATTTTTTTTGATAAAATCTTGACAAAGGATTAAGCCTAGACCTGTGCCAGCCTCTTGTTCAGTACCTTCTTTAGAAAAGTGTTGACTTGGATTCAATACCTTGGCAAGGTCATCTTCAGAAATCCCTACACCACTATCCGAAACGGATACGTGCCAGAAATCCTTTTTTAATGTAGCAGAAATCGAAATATTTCCATCAACAGGTGTGAATTTTATGGCATTGGAAAGTAAATTACGAAGCACCGTTTTTACCATATTCATATCTGAATGGACAGCCGCGTCAGTTGGAATATCTAGCTGTAAGTCAATTTTTTTTGTTTCCAAGGCTAATTTTTGAAGTCTAATACACTGTTCCACTAATGGTAAGAGTTGCACATCTTCCTGTATAATACTTAAACTTCCACTTTCAGATTTGGCCCATCCCAAAAGGTTGTCCAGTAAGTTAAAGGCTTCATCCGTTGTTGCGTTTAAATTATGAACCGTTTTTTTTATAAAGCTGTCATCCTTTGGATTAATAATCCCACGTAGAATGAAATCCAATTGCATTTTTATCGCACTTAATGGCGATCGTAAATCATGGCCTATAATAGAGAACAATCTATCTTTTAAAACATTTTCTTTTTGGAGATCAGCAGCTTGTTTCGTTAGCTTTGCTTTAGCTTCACTGAGGCTTAGGTGAGTTTTAATTCTTGCAAGCAGCTCATGCTTGTTAAAAGGTTTGGTCACATAATCAACCCCTCCAAGCTCAAAACCTTTTACCTTAAATTCAGTTTTTCCCATCCCAGTAATAAAAATAATAGGAATGTGTTTTAATTTGGAATTTTGTTTAATGAGTTTGCACAGTTCAAAGCCATCTAGATGGGGCATTTGAACATCTAAGAGAATAACATCGGGTATATTGCTCAGTAACTTTTGGATAGCCTGAAGACTGTGTTGGATGAGTAGAATTTCGCAATCTAATTGTTTAATAGAAAATTTTAGAAGTTCCAAGTTCATAACCTCATCATCAATACAGGCTACTAAAGGAATTCTAGCGGGGACCTCGTTCATTAAAATAAATTTATAGTACTGTGAAAGTAGGAAATTATTTCAATATCTGTAACCGTAGTAAGGTTTTATCGTATTAGGTTTTTACTCGTATTTACATATTTTATTAACCATTAATCGACACTTGTAGTGCTTCTACCACACGAAACGACCATTTCACAACAATGATTTAAATTTTCAATAATGTAGGATTATATTTACAAAATAATAAGTAGACAACTTAATTTTAAACAGTATGGATTGTATTTTAGTTACTGGCGGAGCCGGTTTTATAGGGTCTAATTTTATTCCTTTTTATTTGGAAAAGAATCCAAATGTGCAGCTTGTAAATCTTGATATTTTGAGTTACGCTGGTGATGAAGAGAATTTAAAGGAGGTAGCTAACCACGAACGATACACTTTTGAAAAAGGGGATATTTGTGATCGAAGTCTCATTGAGGAACTATTTGAAAAATATGATTTTAAAGGGGTTATCCATTTTGCCGCAGAATCTCATGTAGATAATTCTATTACCAATCCAGATGCTTTTATGCAGACGAATATATTGGGTACGTTTAATTTATTGGATACCGCAAAGAAACACTGGATGGCAGCTCCTGGTGTATACAATACAGATTATAACAATTGCCGTTTTCATCATGTTTCAACCGATGAGGTTTATGGTAGTCTTGGCGAAACAGGCTTGTTTACAGAAACAACACCTTATGCACCAAACAGTCCATACAGTGCCTCAAAAGCATCTTCGGACTTTATTGTACGTAGTTATTTCCACACCTTTGGGATGGATGTGGTGACTACCAATTGTTCAAATAATTATGGTCCAAAACAACATAACGAAAAGTTGATACCTACCATTATAAGAAAGGCGCTTACAGGGGCGGATATTCCTATTTATGGTGATGGTTCTAACATTAGGGACTGGCTTTATGTATTGGATCATTGCACAGGTATCGCCTTGGCTTACGAAAAGGGCGTATCTGGAGAAACCTATAATATTGGAGGAAGAAATGAACGTAACAATCTGTATATAGCCACAAGAATCTGTGAACTATTGGATGAAGAATCACCAAAGAATAACAGTGAAAGTTACAAGAAGCAAATAACCTATGTGAAGGATAGGGCCGGGCACGATTTTAGATATGCTATAGATGCCAGCAAGATAGAAAACGAGCTGGGTTGGAAAGCTAAGGAGAATTTTGAATCGGGTATTAGAAAAACCGTTACATGGTATTTGAATAAATTTACCGATCTTCACGAAGGTAGGTCTACCCTTATCAATAAATAAAACGATATAAAAATCCTTTAGACGACGAACCCGACATTATTAAAACAAATAGTAAACAGATTTTAAATGCTTGTTGTAATAAGCAAAGCTTACCGCCATAATTAGGTAGGTCTGTTTGTCCGTTTAAACTTTAAAAATTAAAACATGAAAGGAATTATACTAGCAGGAGGTTCGGGTACGAGACTACATCCTTGCACCTTGGCAGTGAGCAAGCAGTTAATGCCCATTTACGATAAACCCATGATTTATTATCCGCTATCCACTTTAATGGAGGCTGGGATATGGGAAATCCTTATTATTTCTACCCCGCATGATTTGCCTATGTTTGAAAAATTATTGGGTGATGGAAGAAAGTATGGCTGTATTTTTCAATACGCCGTACAGGAGGAACCTAATGGGTTAGCCGAGGCTTTTATTATAGGGGAGGATTTTATTGGAAAAGAAAAAGTTGCACTTATCTTAGGTGATAACATTTTTTACGGCTCAGGATTAGAAAAAATGCTTCAAGCGAATAATGAACCAGATGGGGCTATTATTTATGCCTATCATGTAAATGACCCAGAACGTTACGGCGTGGTCGATTTTGATGATGATTATAATGTGATTTCCATAGAAGAGAAACCTTTAAAGCCAAAATCGAATTATGCGGTTCCGGGTATCTATTTTTATGATAATGATGTGGTAGAAATTGCCAAGAATACTAAGCCAAGTGCCAGAGGTGAAATTGAAATAACTGATGTAAACAAAACGTATTTGGAACGCGGAAAGTTAAAAGTGAGTATATTAGATCCAGGGACTGCCTGGTTGGATACAGGTACGTTTAACTCCCTAATGCAAGCCTCACAGTTTGTACAGGTAATAGAGGAAAGGCAAGGTTTAAAAATTGGAGCTATTGAATCCGCTGCCTATAGAATGGGCTATATCACCAAAAGTCAGTTTAAAAAACTTACAGAGCCCTTTATCAAGAGCGGCTACAGTAACAAATTAATGGAACTAAGGTAGATTATGAAAGTAGAAGCTACAACGATAGAAGGGTGTTATGTTCTAGAGCCCAATATATTTGCAGATAAGAGAGGTTATTTTTTTGAAAGCTTTAATCAACAAAAGTTTGAGGGTATTATTGGCACTGCGATAAATTTTGTTCAGGATAACCAATCCAAATCCTCAAAAGGGGTGCTAAGGGGATTGCATTATCAAAAAGGAACATTTGCTCAAGCAAAGTTAGTTCGGGTATTGGAAGGGGAAGTGTTGGATGTAGTTGTAGATCTCCGAAAAGATAAAACCACGTATAAAAGCGTATTTATAACCACCCTTTCCCAAGAGAATAAAAAACAAGTTTTTATTCCTAGGGGATGCGCCCATGGGTTTCTAACATTAAGCGATTCGGCTACCTTTTTCTATAAATGTGATAATTTATACCATAAAGAATCGGAGGCGGGTATCCGATATGATGATCCTGAATTTGCTATAGATTGGAAACTACCAGATAGTGAACTTATCATCTCTGAAAAGGATATTTTACTTCCCTTTTTCAATCAAAAAGAAAAAACAGCCCTATAATTTCTAAGTGTATGATTAAAGTCTTGGTTACCGGTGCAAACGGACAATTAGGTTCTGCCATAAAATCTATTGCGAAAAGTGAAGGGCTTATTTCTTTTACCTATTGCACATCTGCACAATTGAATATTACAGATGCAGAAGCCGTTTCGGAAAATTTTAGAAGTAACAATTACGACTATTGCATAAATTGTGCTGCGTATACTAATGTAGATGCAGCGGAGGAACATTTTGCGCAGGCCAATGCAATAAATGGTCTTGGTGTCAAAAATTTGGCTGTAGCATGTAAGGAGAATCAAACTAAACTCATACAGATTTCCACTGATTTTGTCTTTTCCGGAAAACAGGGTCTACCCTATACTGAATTTGATACGCCAGCACCTATAAGTGCCTATGGGTTATCTAAATATAGAGGAGAACAAGAAATCACTAAGCATTTGTCCGATTATTACATCATAAGGACGTCGTGGTTATACTCAGAGTTTGGCAATAATTTCATGAAGTCCATGCTCAGATTTGGCAGGGAAAGAGATAGTCTTTCCGTTGTTTTTGACCAAATTGGGAGCCCCACATATGCAGTTGATTTAGCTCGATTTATTCTAGAATTGATACAAAAAAATACGGATGTCTTTGGCATATATCACTATAGCAATGAAGGCGTTGCAAGTTGGTACGATTTTGCCAAAGCCATATTTGAAGAAGCCGATATACATATCGCCTTAAAACCAATTAGGACTGCGGAGTATCCGTTGCCGGCAAAACGCCCTAGTTATAGTGTTATGGACAAGGCCAGAGTGAAAGCCAGTTTTAATGTACAGATTCCACATTGGCGCGATAGCCTTCATCAGGCTATGAAAAATAATGATTTACAATAGGCAAAAGCGTATAAGTATAAAATAAACCCTTATTAAATCAAGGTTCTTGGTGCAAGTCTTCGAACAAGTATACCTAATGGTACGATTTAATAGTTAAAATAAATAGTATGAAAATAGTAGTAACAGGTGGTCTCGGTTTTATAGGGTCGCACACGGTGGTTGAATTACAAAATCAAGGTTTTGATGTAGTAATTATCGATAATTTGTGCAACTCGTCCGAAGAAGTTTTAGAAGGTATAAAAAAGATAACTGATAAAGAAGTTAATTTTGAGAAATTAGACCTTCGGGACAAGTCGCAAGTAGCCGGATTCTTCCAAAAATATAATGATATCCAGGGTGTAATACATTTTGCAGCGTATAAGGCAGTAGGGGAGAGCGTAGCTAACCCTTTGGCTTATTACGAAAATAATGTAAGCAGTCTGGTGTATTTACTACAAGAGCTTACCAATAGGGGAAAATCGAATTTCATATTTAGTTCCTCCTGTACGGTTTACGGGCAAGCGGATATTGTACCCATCACGGAGGATTCCCCGATAAAACCTGCGGAGTCGCCTTATGGAAATACAAAACAGATTGGTGAAGAAATTTTACAAGATGTATGTAAAGTACATCCTGATATTAATGCGATTGCTTTGCGTTATTTTAACCCTATGGGTGCACATTCTTCTTCCGAGATAGGAGAGTTACCCTTGGGAGTACCACAGAATTTGGTGCCTTATATTACCCAAACAGGTGTTGGTCTAAGAGATTGCTTAAGCGTTTTTGGAGAAGATTATGATACAAAGGACGGTACCTGTATACGTGATTATATTCATGTAGCTGATTTGGCGAAAGCCCATGTGGTTGCCTTAAAACGATTGTTAGAAGACAAGAATGAGGCTAATTTTGAAGTCTTTAATCTTGGTACCGGTACGGGTAGTTCTGTATTGGAGGTTATTAGAAGTTATGAACGGGTTTCTGGTAACAAGCTCAATTATAAAATAGTAGATAGGCGACCTGGAGATGTAACCATGGCCTATGCGGATACCTCAAAAGCAAATACTATTCTTGGCTGGACAGCAGAAACTAATTTGGATGACGCCATGAAAACTGCTTGGGATTGGGAGTGTAAAATTAGAAACCATGAGGAGTTAGTTTCTAAATAAGTATTTGAATAGAAACTTATTTAAGTAGGCCAATGGGTGTCTGTTTAACGAAATAAGGCTTAAGTACGTGCAGTACGTTTAAGCCTTATTATTTTATGCTTTGAAATTTAATGTTTCCTAGGGTTTTATCCATGTAGTTTATCAACTATTAAACAACATCCTAAGCTCTTCTGTGGTTACAGGTTTACTAATAAAACCATCGACCAATGTATTCCGTAAGACAGCCTTTTTTTCTTTTATACCAGTAGTAGCAGATAAAACATGAATACTGATGATGTCTTTTTTCTCCATTAGTTGTTTCTCGAACAGTTTTAGGAATTCCGTTCCTGTTAGTACTGGCATATGAAAATCAAGCAAGACTAAAATTTTACAGTTTTCATCATCGGTACAGCTAAAATTATGCAAATAGTCTATTGCATCGTAACCTGAAGCAAATGAGCTAAACTGTTCATGGCATAAATGTTCGGTAATCATTTTTTTAATGCTAAATCTGATTACCGGATCATCATCAATGAGTATGGTATGTGTAAAGTTCACAAGCTAGTCTTAGTTCAATATTAGTTTAAGTCAATATAAAAGTAAGAAAAGTACTACTTTAAAAGAGATTTATTGAGGATGATTTATTAACTATTTTAAACAAAAGTAGCTGCTAGTATTGCGAGTGCTAACTTAAACTACCTGCAATGAGATACTTATGTACTATGTGATAAGCATTTTTCACATAGTATGTATTGTTGTGCAGTTATAACCATTATAAATCCTTATTATGAAGTAAGAATTACCATTGTATAGCTGTGCAGGCTTTAAGAAATACAAACTTTGCCATATTTTTTACCACAGCGTATACCGAGCGTGTTGCAATGATATTTCCTTTTTTGGAGTTATCAGTCTTTAATAAGCATCAAAAAAACCGTTGTGAAGTAAAAGCTAACTGATTTTTGACCAATGATCAACTAGTACTCACCATCATCATCATCACCTCCACGCTGTCTTCCTTCTCCGCGCTTTTTCTTCTGATTTATACGGTAAACAAAAGAAAGCGTTATTTGACGTTCCCGCCATTGAAACTCACTGTCTGAGGTAAAAGTTGGAGTCACCGTTTCTGACATCCTCTTTCTGGAATTTAAAAGGTCACTCGCGTTTAGCGCCAATGTACCGTTATCGTTAAAAATGTCTTTGCTAAAGGCCAAGTTAAGGGAGAATATACCTTTATTTCTAGTCTGCGCATTGTTGGTAGGGCCCCTGTAGAAGGCATTGGTCTGCCAATCTATTTTGCCGGGAAGAGTTACTTTAGAGCTAAATCTAGAAAACCAGCTTGTATTTTTTGCGCCAAAATCAACTCCGTTATATTCTCCTTCGGAATCGAATTCAAAGAAATTAAAACTACCATTTAACCGAAGCCATTTTGTGGGATTGTATAGCAAGCCCAATTCGGCGCCCACACGTTCGTTAGTGGCTAGGTTGATAGGTATGGAGCGGATAATTACGATGCCATCAGTGGTAACTTGTCCTGTTTCTTCTTGTATTCGCTCAAAAGAATTGGTTTCTTTTTGGTAATACACAGATGAGGTTAAGGTCAATTTATCCCATCGTTTTAAATACCCTAAATCAAAGGCATTGGCAAAAGCAGGATCTAAATCTGGATTGCCCTGAAAAATATTAGTACGGCTAGAAAAAGATGGAAAAGGATTGATAAATCGTCCTCTAGGTCTATTAATACGGCGATTATAACCGAGTGTTAAGTTTTCATTTTCTGCTAGCTCATAAATCAGGTTCAACGTGGGAAAAAGTCCCAAATAATTCTTGTCAAAATTAATATCTATATCCTCGCCTATGGCTTCTTGAAGACTTTCTACGTCAGCACCTACAATTTCGCCCTTAAGTCGCGTATTTTCCAACCGAAGCCCTGCCAGATAAGAAAACGCGCCAAGCTTATCTCCAAATTGTGTGTAAAACGAATTCACGTTCTGGTTAAATACAAAGCGGTTTATTAGACCTATGTTGGGAACGAATACACCCGAACCCAAGTCAAGTTCTTCTTCAAGAAAAAAATCGGTATCGGATTGTTCCCAATTACCGCGGTACCCAGCTTCAAATTGTGCGTCACCCATGGGAAGCACATAATCTACTTGGGCTAAATATTCATTTTGAAACTCTGAATCCTCAATTTTGAGGTTGGCAATGGGTAAAACACTTGGAAAAGTTTGATTTTCTATAATGGGCGTAGGTTTAAATTCTTCGTTATACGAAAGCTGAAGGTCCACGGTAAGGTTATGTCCTTCGGTATTAAAGTTATTTATGTAGTTTAAGGAGAACTGTGCGCTTTTTTCTTCTTCCTGTTCGTCTTCTATCCTTATGGTTCTGCGACTTAACGCATCTCCTACAAATGCTGTTGCTACTACTTCGGTTATATCTTCACCATCGTTGGTTCTTCCAAAAGCACTAGCGGTCAAGGAAGAGGTTTCGGTCAAAAAATATTCAATACCCATGTTCAGATTAAAACCACTATTTATTCTATTGATATCCCTGTCTTCTATGATTCTATCAAATGCACTCTCATCGCTCAGGAAGGTATTATCGGCGAATCCATTTCCTGGTGGGGTGCGGTAGGAATATCCTACAGTTGTAAAGAGATTATACTTCTCTTTTCTAAAGTTGAGATTAGCGGTAAGCGATGCCGCATCAGGATTCCCCACCGTTGTATTAATGACGCCATTTAATCCACGGGTTTTTTCTTTTTTAAGTACAATATTCAAAATACCCGCTGTACCTTCTGCATCATAGCGTGCAGAAGGACTTGTAATTACCTCTACTTTTTCAATGGCATCTGCCGGTAATTGACGCAAGGCATCGGTAGAACCAAAACCTGCCAAGGCAGAAGGCCTACCGTTGATTAGAATCCTAACGTTTCCATTACCTCTTAGTGCTACAGCACCATCAACATCTACGGTTACAGAGGGTATGTTGTCCAAGGCATCACTAATTGTCGCTCCGCTGTTTGTAAGGTCCTTGCCCACATTATATATCTTCTTATCCAGCCGTACCTCCACTGTGGTTCTTTCCCCTACAACGACCATTTCTTCTAACTGGGTAGCATCAATGGATAAACGTATCGTACCTAAATCCAAGGATTTGGAAATTTCTTGGTTATTTTTTACGAAAGTTTGATAGGATATATATTCGACCCTTAAATTATAATTGCCAGGAGGTGTCGCTACCTTGAATTTTCCGTTTATATCCGTTATCCCACCTGAGACTTTAGAAGGGTCGTCAACACTTTGTATGACCAACGTAGCGTATTCAAGGGGTTGGTTATTATCTTGGTCCAATACGGTGCCACTAATATAAACGTCTCGTTCCTGCGCGTTAGCAACTGTTGCAAAAAGAAATAGTGAACAGATAGCTGTAAAAAATTGTTTTGTCATGAAAACTCTTAAATTATGATTTACTTTCATAACAAAAATCATGATTTTAAGCTTTGTAAGTTCATCTATTCTCTAAACGACAGTAGTAGTAACGCAAACGACCCTAACGAAATGTTAATACATTAAATTACTATGTTTTAGGTCGTGAAAATAACTCCTAAAAAGTTTAATCCTTTTTCGGTGCTACAAGTATGCCAACACTTTTTTATCATGGATTACTTTCGGGTAGATTTATTTTTTTACCGGTAAAACTTATTTTTTGTGCTTCTAGTTAACTATTTACAATAGGAATTGAATTGGAAGGATATTCACTTATTTTACGCTTTATAAATCCTGTAATTTCTTTCTTCGTATACGTACTTTAGTATGATTAGGAAGATTATAATTACGCAGGAATGGGCAGTACTCAGATTACATTTCCTTACATTTAAGGTTAAGTATAAATAGAAATATAATGGTAATGAAGAAAAAATTAAAAAAGCTGTTTTCGGTGACAAGCCTACTTGTGATGGTATTGATACTTGGAAATGTATCCTGTAAAGATGCTCCTAGTAAAGAAAAAACT
>CAZMUV010000043.1:0-8092 GCA_964569345.1 uncultured Maribacter sp.
CGCTGATATAAAACTTATCATAACGGTACAGCAAACCAACATCAAAGTTGTGGTTGGTCGTAGCCCTATCGTCTGTTACACTTGGATCCAAAGCGTCAAAGTTTTCTATATCGATTCTAAACTGATTGAAATTATAGGAAAGCCCAAAAGATAAAAATTCATCGTCATAGCGGTCCAGAGTTAAATGGTGGGCAAAAGAAACACGTGCACCCCGTTGTTTGGTTTCGCCGTTGCTATCGTTATATAACAAAGCACCTATGCCAGATTTTTCACCAACCCGCATATCAGCTGCCAAGGACTGGGTGTCCGGGGCGTCTTTAACCCCAACCCATTGCGTAAGACCGTTTACCCTGATTTTTACATGATCTCCGATACCTGCATAGGTTGGTGACATCACAAAAGGGTTATCTGCCAGGTATTGGGATAACTGGGGAATCGTAAGTTCTTGGCCTCTTAGCGCAAAAGCTCCTATGAATAGGGTAAGCACCAATAATTTTCTAAGCATATTCTTTAGGTTAAGCATTATCTATATAATGTAAAATGTCCTATTAATTCTCTATTGTCTTCAACACCGTTGAGCCTTACTGCATACCAATAATCACCTGTAGGTAGCTCGGACTCTTTGTATAAACCGTCCCAACCTGAATCATTTGCACCCATTCGGTATACCTCCCTACCATAACGATCAAATATTATGATTAGTATTTCAGGGAAGGTTTCCATATTTCTAGGTATCCAAAAGTCATTTTGACCTGTGCCGTCTGGGGTAAAGAAGTTGGGGAATTCTACGTCTATAAATTCCATAAAAATACTCGCTTGCACTTCACATCCATTTTCATCGACCACGGTAACTACATAGGTATCCGTTCTATAGATGGTAAATACGTTCTCGTCTTCCATTTCTCTATCTCCTAAATAATACGTGTAACCAGGTCTACCACCAAGCACATTCGCAGTTATTTGGTTGATACCGGGCTGTTCCAATGTTAAGGTCAATGGGTCAAAAGCTTCTATTTCAAACTCAAAAGTCTGCACACAACCATTAGAATGCGCTATGGCAATATAGTGCGTGCCCGGAGCCGTGTTTCTAAAATCAGGGTTCAACTGCATATCCTCTGGATCCGTAGAGTCCAAAGCATACAACACCTCTCCTAATACCGTTTGGTCCTCTAGCGTAACGTTCACATAGTTATCCGGTGTATCCCCATCACATTCATAAACAGGGGTTATGGTTGCATTTAAGTTTACTCCTGGGGTAATATCAACGACAATATTGGTATCACAGCCGTTCGCATCCCTAACAAATACTAAGTAATTACCTCCTACTAAGCCTGTAAACGCTACTCGGTCTTGTACAAAATCCGCAGCATCATTGGAGTTTAAACTTGTGCTGTAAGGAGCAACCCCTCCTGAAATATTCAAGGTTATGGTACCATCGGCACTTCCCACACATACCTCTGGGGTAGGTGTTGCGTTAGCCATAAGCAATGAAGGTTCGGTTATTGTATACAATAATTGTTCAAAACAACCATTCACGTCCTGCGCTATTACCGTGTAATCACCAGGAGTTAAATCTGTAAATGTATTTACACTATCAAATTGATTCAAATTAGGTGAAATAGCATACTGATACCCTCCTGCACCACCACTCAAGGTAACTGTGATGCTACCATTGTTTTCACCAAAACAAGAGATGTTTACAATATCTTCTACATAGCTTAAGGGAACAGGGTCTAGAATAACTACCTCCGCTGGAGCTACGACACAATCTTCACTTGTTACCGCTACAAAATAAGTTCCTGCTGCTAATCCATTAAAGACGCCTTGCGTTTGTGGCCCCGCAATTCTTGATGCTACACTCAAAGAGCTATCTGTGTATAAGGCATATTCATAATTGCCCAATCCACCATCTGCAGATGCTACAATACCAGCCGTACTGTCACCTGTACAATTTACAAAAGCGGCAGCGTCATCTATGGTTAAGGTCAATGGCATAATAGGGTCTTCTGTAATCTCATTGGACATAATAGAAGCACAATTGAAAGCGTCTCTAACAAAGTATCTATATGTACCTGCAGAAATATTGCTGAATACGTGCGTATTTGGACCGTTCAACATGTTCATTGGCAAAAACGTAATTCCGTCTTCGCTATAGCTATAAGGGCCTGTTCCTCCAACTGCCCTGAGTTCCAGTTCTGCCAGATTCGTACATGTAAGTTCCCCTGTCCTGAACAGTTGGGCGAATACTTCCGTCGGCTGTATAATTTGAACTCTTGGGGTCTCAACACTACATCCAAGGTCATCCAAAACTATAATGCTATAGTAGCCAGCTCCTAGATCATTAAATGTGACCGAAGCTTGTCTTGGCGTTGTTTGTAACGGAGTTGCAACACTCATATCCGAATACACATTCAATTGGTACTGATATGTTGCAACAGCAGTTCTTGGTGCTACAGTAGCGGTAACAGATGCCATATTATCTCCAAAACAAGAAAGTGTCGTAGCGGCTATGGTAGCAACAATGTCGTCTGGCTGTATCAAAGTGATAGAAGCAGTTTCTGTACAACTAAAGGCATCCGTGATTGTAAACGTATAGTCGCCAGCAGCAAGACCACTGAAAATATAAGCTGATACATCTACCTGTGTTCCGGATTGTCCTGTTGTTGCATTGTTCCAATCTATGTTATAAGGCCCCTCTCCCCCGGTTGGAATAACAGAGATGCTACCCTGATCGTTGGAACAGCTAACGCCCAATACCTCAACCGGAGCAACTGCGATAGGTGCACTAGGCGCCAATACCGTAATTACATTGGAATTTTCAATACAGAACGGTGCCTGAGTCTGCGTAATTCTAACATAATAAACACCGCCTGGTAATTCTGTAATTGGAGGCAATGTTGTAGCCGTATCTCCACTACCAGCTTGCCCGGCAATTGCATTATTACCGTTGTCAAAAACTTGATAATCATAAGTTCCCGTATAATTGGTTATCCCTACGCTGAAACTACCGTCGTCCACGCCGTTGTTCAAACATTCTTCATCCGTTAATTTAGTAGCCACAACGTCCATTTCCTCAGGAGCGTCAATCGTGTAAACTGTTTCAATGACACAGTTGGTGTCCAGATTTGTAACGGTAAGTCTATAGTTTCCGGCTACTAGGCCAGAGAATAATCCATCTGTATTGGTTGATGTAAACGTGACATTAATTCCATTCAGCACATATTCTAAATTTGGTGTGGCTGTTAATGGATTTACAGTTACTCCTACTTGGATACTGGCATCGGCTCCTGGGTTACAGGTAAGTTCCGTCACCGTTGTTACTGTTACATCGGATATTTCGATAAATGGGTCGATAGTTTCCGTTACTACGGGACTCGCACATCCGTTATCATCAAATGCCGTGATTTCGTAAACCCCACCCGCATAGTTGGTTTCTATATAGCTACTATTTGAACCATCTTGAACCGTTGTGCCTGTAGTAGTATTTACAAACAGGTATCTAACAAAGTTGTTAGAACCACCTGTTAAGCTTGATAAATCGACTGAAATACTTGCCGTGTTGGCATTATTCCCCACGGTACAAACAAACTGCTCCGTTGTTACGGTAAAGTTTGAAATCACGTTAGGTTCTGTTATTACTTGGGTAATATCCCTTGTACAGCCGTTAGGCGACGACACTCTAATCGTATACGTTATCCCTGCAACCGAACCTTCCAAGCCGTTAAAAACTGCAGCAGCATTCGTATTGCTTGTTGCCGAAATTGGGAATGTTGCAGTACTTCCGGGTCCAGATATAATGGTAAAAGCATATGGGCCAATTCCGTTATCCGGACTGGCGCTTACAATAATACTTCCGTCATCGGCGCCGTTACAAGTAACATTTGAAAAATCATCAATACGAATGTTAGGCAGAACACTAGGCTCCAAACGCTGGGTTATGGTTGTACTACACGTATGACCTGTTGCCGTATCCGTAATGGTAAATACATAATCTCCCGGTGTGGCAAGGCCAACAAAGACACCTGTAGTGTTTGTATCATCAGCAGGCGCTGCTGCTAAAGTGCCTGGATATCTAACTTCATAATCAAAAATACCCGAACCTCCTGTTTGGCTAATCGTAATTTCACCACCAGAATTACAGTCGATCGTTTTAACGATATCCGCTCTTGGCGCTATAACATCATATAAAATTTCCGCTGTCGTAGTTACGGCACAAGCCCATTGGTCCGTAATCCTAACTTCGTAGGAACCGGCACCCAAACCAGAGAAAACTCTAGTTGCTTGTGAGGCTCTAAATACACTTCCATTTAATAAAAGCTGATAAGTATAATTACTCCCTTGACCTCCAAGAACATTAATAACTTCTAGTTCCCCTGAGAAATCGGTACAATTTCCTTGGTTGACTTGCAAGTCTGCCGTTATAGGTTCTGGATTACTCAGGTTCACATCTGGTAATCGTTGCATACAATCATTCTGATCCTTGATCCAAACTTGATAGTCGGTTCCTGGTGTTGCAACTCCAGAAAGACCTGTAAATCTTGGATTATTCACAAAACTTCCTGCCGTAGGTACGGGATCTGTAGCCGGAGCCACAAAATAAGTAAATGTTCCCCAACCGCCTTGAGCATCGATTACTTCTATTACACCATCAGTAAGCGCACAAGTAATCGGTTCTATCTGAGTGTTTCCAGTAATAGGTCCGTTGGGCCCAGCAATAGTAAAGAAGTCTGTTAGCGTACAGTTAGGATTGCTGTCTTGAACAATGTCTACTCTGTACTCACCTTCTCCAAGTGCAAAAGGTGTGGTTGGCCCAACGTTTGCAGAGGTGCCACTCGCGCCAACAATCATCACATCATCACCTATCGCAACTGTTCCTTGCGAATTATAGATTTGCCATGAAAAGCCTCCTACATAAGGGGTAACAGGGTCGTTAATTGTAAAGCTTACAGAACCATCGGTACCATCACAAACTACATTTTCTACCGTTGACGTAACTTCAAAGTTATTAGGTTGACCAACCGTATGTGAAATGGATACTACACAATTGGTATTAACATTTCTAACTTCAAAAATATGGGTGCCCGCAGGTAATCCTGTAAACACATTTGATGGTCCAAAAGCACCCGGTAATAGCCTAAACTCATAATTGGCAAGTCCGGCTGGTGTAGTAGAATCAGTTAATGAACCGAAAGCATTTATCGTAATATTTTCTCCTGCGATACAGGAAATAACCTGATCAACAGTAATCGTCGCAGGTAATAGGTCATCAAAAGGAGCAATAGTTGCAGCAGCTGTGCCTTGGCAACCGTTATCATCAAAAACCATGATAGTATAATCACCACCTAAAGTATTGGTTTCGATATAGGTGTCGTTGGTACCATCTTGTACTGGTGTTACCAAATCCAAGTTATTAAAGAATCGGTAGCGTACAAAGGTATTTGAACCACCTGTTATGCTTTGAACTGAAATACTAGCATTATTAGGATTGTTTCCAGCAGTACACCCAAATTCTATTGGCGTATTCATGGTAACTGCTATGGCGGCAGGTTCCGCTATTACGATAGGAGCACTTGTGGTGCTGCATGCGTTTGCAGCATCTGCAGTAATGGTTACTATATAACCTACCCCTACAGTAGCTGCAAGACCTGTAAAAGTTGCACTCGTATTTGTAGTGCTTGTTGGAATAATGCTTGTTACTGCACCGTCCAAAGAAGTAATTTCAAAAGTATATGGGCCTATAGCGTTATCTACCGCTGATATGGTTATCGTACCATCAGCATCGCCAATACAGGTGACATCGGTGCTGTCAATAGTATTTATAATAGGTTCCACTACAGCAGGTACATTTATTACAAATACCCTATTACAAGCCGCAGTATTGGGCGAGTTGGTATCGTAAATCGTAATCGTGTAATCCCCTGGTAAAGGTGCTAAATAGTCAAAGTTAGTACTTGGCACGCTAGTTTGAGCTACAACAGGAGCTCCTGCTGTATTAGTAATGCTGTATTCATAAGTACCGGAACCGTCCAGAATTTCAATATTTATAACTGCCTCTGGAGTTGGGGTACAATCCAATAATTTTATTAGAGTTACACCGGCCGATAAAACAGGGTCAACCGTAAATGAAGGCATTAAAGCGATACATCCATTGGCATCGGTTACATAAAAATCATAATCCCCAGGCGTTACATTGGTAAACAGACCTGCATTGTCCAAGAATGTGGTTGGCGCAGGATTTCCTGTTATCACCATTGCATAGCGTAAACCGCCAGCAAGGGAGTTTCCTACTACCGTAACATCTATTGGAGAGGAACAATTATCTTGAGTTACCGAGGTAATCGTTGGGTTTGGCGATAAGGATAAGTTTACCGGGTTTAGTACCAACGGACAGCTAAATTGATCGTAAAGTGTTACCGTGTAACTTCCAGCAGGGGAGTTTACGGGAATTTCGATAGGATTGTCCGTAGTACCCGTCTGTGTAAAACCTAATGGTCCAGCAACATCATAGGTATACGGTGCGCCACCGCCGCCAGTAATATTGTTAATACTGATTAAACCTGGCAGGTTACAGGAAATATCCCTTGTGCGAACCGCAACAGCAGAAATTGGAGGCAATTCTGGAACAAAGACATTTTCACTAGCACCTCTACAGGCATCTACATTTGAACCATCGACTTGAATAACATCAATATAATAATCACCCTCTGCAAGGGGAACCGTGGTGGTTACCGTACTGGCAAAGGCTACATTGCCACCACTAGTTTCTATAGGTGTTGTGCTACCAAGAGCATAAATTTCCCATCGCATTTGTGGATGCGCTGTAGTTGCTGAAAGGTTAAAGGTAATTTCACCGTTTGCTGCGATATCACAACTTGGTGTAACGTCTGCAACAACATCTATAGGAAGGTTAATTAATGGAATTTCGTTTACATTAACATTACTCTGCCTAATACAACCAGAACCATCTTTTACGTAAAACACATAAGAACGCCCAGGAATTAATAAAGGAACCTCTGGATATTGTGGTGTTAATGGATCAATGTTTTGAAATGTGTGCGAAGTTCCAAGAGGTAATGCAGCGGTCCAAACATTTGGATCTAAAATAAATGCATTGAAGTTCGAAGGGTTATCTGTATACGTATATTGATAACCAAGAACATCATTACCTGCACTACCTTGTACCGTTACTCGTAAATCATTACAACCAACAACAATTGCCGATAATGTAATATCAAGATCATCCAAAGGAAAAGGAATAATATACCTGTCAAAATCTACTTGACAGATAGTGCCGCTTGCCAAGGTTACCCTAATAGACGGGAATACCTCGGTGCCGGACAAGCTACCTCTAAGTTCATTTGAGGCCTGCCAAGTGGTGCCCCAATCATCACTATACTCTACAGTTCCGGCAGGGGTAATGACGTTATCAAACCTAAAGCCAAAATCTGCAGCCGTATTGCCTGGATCCTCGCAATTAGGCGGTAAAATAGGAACGATATCCGCGGTAATTTCTGTTGCATTGTTAATCGTTACCGGAACAGGTGCTGTTGGAGAACAACCATTTTCATCGGTAATAACAATCTGATAGTTCCCCACTCCAATACCGTTAAAAGCTAGGGTTGTACTAGAAATATTAATACTCGTACTACCATAATCGATACCATCCGCAGGAGAAAGGTCTACCAAAGTATAATCGTAAGGAATAGTGCCTCCGCCAACAGTAACATCTATTACACCGAGACCGTTAAAACATTCTGGGTCTGTTGCAATTGCACTTACGGTTAACGCAGGAACGGAAACCAATATAATATCTTCCTGAAGGAAAGAACAAGTTGGTGACGCTCCATTGTTATCTTGTACATAAACATCATAACCAGCTGGGTTAGCGATTGCCATTGCCTCCGTTACCGTTAAGCTATTTGTTGTTGTGTATAATCCGGCCGGACTTGTATTAGCTGGAACGATAGCATATAACAAAATGCCGTTTCCACCTGTTGCGTTTGCTGTAATTACACCGTCTCCGCAGGCGCTTAAGGCAGTAATAGCAACATCAACAATCAATTGCGGATGTATGGTTACCGTTTGAGTATTG
>CAZMUV010000043.1:8192-29094 GCA_964569345.1 uncultured Maribacter sp.
GTTAAAACCTGACTTAAAGGAATGGTACATACAGCAGGGTCGTTCACGTCCTGAACAACTATGTTGTGTGTTTGCGCATTGAGTCCTGTAATTACTTGAGCAGAAGTAAATGGCCCTACAAAGGTTCCGCCGTTTACATTATATTGAAAGCCTCCCGCTCCATAATTGGATGCGTCAATAGTGATACTGCCTGTGGCATCTCCATTACAATCAAGGTTGTCAAAAGCTGTAATCGATGCTTCAAAAGCGTTGCCGTCCTGTATAATTACAGTGGTGTCAACAAAACAGTCCGGGCTATACTCCACCCGTAATGTTTGTGTGCCAACCGCTATGTTATTAAAGGTATTTGCTGCTACACCTGGGCCCTGAGCAGTTCCATCTAAAGTATATATAAAAGAAGTGTCAAAAGGAGTTATAGTTACGTTTCCGGTGCCGTCACAGTTATATACTACCGAATAGTCTACTATTGGTGCAACGGGCAAGGCATCAATAACAACATCGGCTAAGGTAATTGCACAACTGGTTGCATTGGCATCCCTAACATTTATAATGTATGTTCCATCATTTAGGTCTGTAAATGTATATCCACCTGTAGTGCTGGTAGTCCAAGAACCACCATTGATACGGTATTGATAATTTCCAGAACCGCCTGTTGTTGGTATACTACTTCCCACCGTTATCTGACCTAGCTGAGCACAGGTATAGTCTTGTGTTTGTATAGCTTCAGCAACAAGTTCATCTGGTTGGTCAATTACCACAGGTACTGCTACTGATTCACACAAGTTAGCATCCCTAACACGTACTTGATATGTTCCCTCGATTAAGTTAGGAAAGTTTGTTCCATTACTATAGGTTACACCATTATCAATACTGTACATAAACGGTGCTTGTCCTCCAGAATTCATTGCTATTGAAATAGCACCATCCGTACCTCCAAAACAAGTAACATCTGTTGGTGTTGGGGTAAAATTGATAGGTGCGTCCTGTGTTATAGTCAATGGAAAACTATCTACACAATAGTCTGTGTTGCCATTATTGTCCCTTACATAGACATCATAATTTCCGACTACAAAACCAGTTACTGGATTAGTGGTATTGAAATCTGTATCTAAAGGCGTAGCTCCACTTGCAACAACTGCAAATGTATAATTCCCATCGCCACCGTTGGCCGTAATCGTAATATCCGAATCTGTATCACAAGCCGAAATATTTGGTGCCGATGCAGTCACAGTCAACTCTGGGTTAATCACTACCGTTTGCGTCGCCAAAGTCAGCGGGCAACCGTTTTGATCCCTTACATCGATGTCATAAGACCCACTTGAAAGATTTTGAAACGTATACGTTATGTCACTTACTGGTGTAGGTGTCAACCATGGCCCAGCATTTAATCTAAATTGATACCCTCCGTTTCCGTCGGAAACGTTTACTTGAATACTAGCATTGTTGGTGCCATCATAACACGTAGTTGGAATCGTTGTAAATACCACAGGATTTAATGGGTCTACCCTTAAAGCGGTGTTCACTTCACAAGTATTGAGGTCTCTGGCGCGTATAATATAATCTCCGTCCGCTAATCCAGAAAATGTCCTGTTATTACCATTATTGAGAAAGTCGAAACTTCCTATTACATTTCCTAAATCATCTTCTAACTGATATACATACCCTGGTGACCCTCCACTTGCCGCAGCCGTGATGGTAGCTCCATCGGCACAGGTAAGTGCTGTTGTAATATTGGCTGTTACCAATACAGCAGATGGTTCCGTAATGTCCCTAGTTATAGTAGTGCTACAGGTAATCTCGTTTGCCTTGCGTATTTGTATTGTTTGTGTTCCAACACCAAAAACCGGAGCTGTGGTTACAGGCGAAATTGTTGAGCCTATCCATGTGGTTCCTCCATCTACTGAATATTCAAATCCTGCAACAGTATCAAAGTTTTCTACTTGAAATGTTATTGTGCCATCTGTTAATCCATTACAGGAAACGTTTGTTGAGCCTTGAACAGCTGAGGCAAATATTTCTCCTGCAGCAACGGTAACTGGCGTTTCTACGAAGAGTTCGCATACCTCTGGAGTCTGAAATATTTGAATATCATCTAAAGCAAGATCATTACCGTTATTCCCAATCTTCTCGGTTCTAATAACAAAATCAAGATTCGTATTAGCTCCTGGATCAAAATCGGTCGTAAATAAAACCCAATCATCTGGTCCTGTATTTTTTGCAATATCACCCGTTCTTATAGATTGGATTACAGTACCACCAGCATCAACTATTTCAATAGTCAAATCAGGGTCTAAAATAGTCCTTGTAGAGACTACTAGATTAAAAATATGTAGTGATATTCGTAATGGCCTGTTAGGAATAATATCATTTATAGGCTTTGTATAGATAATTTGACCGGGGCTAGGTGTTCCAACATTAATCACCAAAAACCTACCGCTTGGATCCGTTGGGTTTGTGTGATCGTTTGGACTAATCCAAGCTCCAAATGGCGCAACAATTTCATTGGTAACGCTATATTGGAAGTCATTGATGTTTCTATTTGTATCCCCTCCACCGGCAGTACTTGTTGTTTGATCCTCGTAGGCATAACCTCTAGTATCCGGACTAGGAATAGTACCATTACCAACACCAAAATCCTCAGAAAGAAGTAAGCTTGGTGTAGGCGGAGTTTGTGAGGTATAATACGTAGTAACCGTATAGGTTCCAGGAGGAACATTATTAAATACATTACTAGTAGGGTCTGGCGAGTTAGGTACGCCATCCAATTCATATCTATAATCGTATCCAGTAATACTTGGTGATGCCGTAATAGTGCCAGTACCATCACAATTATAATCTACTTCAGGAGTCAAAGCTACATCCGGAGGTGCGGGTAGCCCTTCTACGGTTACGTTCATTGGGAAGGAGCATGACGCATCTCTAACCATAACAGTATAGTTTCCGGGCGCAAGTAATTGGGTAGATGAACTAATCCATGTGCCACCACCATCAAAACTATATTCATAAGGTGCAATACCCCCAACTACATTGGTTATACGAACTTCAGCTCCGTTAGGGTCGCAACTAGCGTCTCTCGCTACTCCTGCAGAAGCACTTAAAGGAAAAGGTTCGTTTAAATCATAAGCCAATCTTACATCACAGCCACTGCTATCCAAAACCCGTAATTCATAAGGACCCGCAAAAAGTCCTACAAAGTTAGATGTAGCTTGGTATGTAGCTCCATTATCTATACTATACTGGTAAGGCGCAACGCCTCCTAATATGTTTATTGTTAATTGACCATTAGCATCTCCACTACAAGAGGGTTGTAGCTCAGTTACAGAGTCGATGGAAAGAGAACCTACATCATTTATAGTAACTGGATTTGATAATGCATAACAACTATTGGCATCAAGAAGCACAAAAACATAGGTGCCATCTTCTCCTGGGAAATACTCGTCTATCGTGTCATTGTCGGTGTCTCTCCATCCAAACGTAAATATTGCTTCATTTTGATAAGCATTTAAAGCTACATTATCAACAATTTCCTGTTCCGTTGCGGAACCTCCTGGATCATGCAATAAGACACCGTCCTTACTCCATATAGCATATTGGAAATCTGGATTGCCTTGACCTCCTGTTCTTGTAAGTTCTATACTACCAAAACTACAGCCAATATCAGCAATGGTTAAAGCAGACAAGGTTGGGTCGGGGATTCTATCAACACGAACGGACTGCACATCTAAACAATCATCATCTGTTCTTGTAATAACAAAATAGTCATCCGCATTTACATTGAAAGTATAACTGTTTGCCGGCTGTGCAGTTTCAGAATCTATAAGCGTACCTCCTGGGTGTAATGGGTAATAGTCCGGACTTCCTACACTTGGTGGTGGCGTACCATCATCCAATCGAAGTTCATAACTATAATTCGGGAACACATCCAAGGCATCTATTTGGATGGAACCCTGTGCATTACAATTGGCATCTGTTGTGGTTATATTCACTTGCAATTGCCTATCTAAAATACCTATTTCAGGAGTGCTAAAAATACAAGCGTCGTCTATAGGTAGGCCCGTTACATTATCTAGTTGGGTAACTTCTACCCTATACGCACCGTTAGACGTAAAGTTGAAAATAGGGCCATTATTGGCACTAAACGGAATCTCAATTGTATTGGTTGCAATATTTACCAATTGAAAACCATAATTACTTCCAATATTGGTTACAGTTATATTCCCTTCCGTTTCACAAACTACATCTCTACTGGTATATTGAATATCTAATGTATTTTGAAAAACATTAAAATAAAACCTATTGAAACAGCCGTTCTGGTAGGTTACAACTAATCTATATTTACCTTCGGTATTTGCGGAAAAAGAATTGCCGGTACTTACTTGATTCCATATACATGCAAGGTTTTTATTTGCACAATCATCTCCGGCAGAAGTACAGCTACCTTCATCTAATTGCTCCCAAACAACACTGGTTGCATCTAAAATGTTTACTTGTAAAAGTTGAGCGTCGTTTACACCACAAAGGAATATTTTAGGCAACAAATCTCCATCTACAGAGCAGCTTACAATTTCACCCTGTATATCATTTGTAGGATCCGCATCTGAATTTGAGTCATTAAAGAACTCTATTATAGGGTTCACGTTAGAATCCCCAAAACGCACTACTTCAATAATTTCCTTGAAACCCTTACAAGGATCTGCAACTATTTTGTCTACAATATAAGTACCCGTTTCGGTAATTAATAAGGTACTAGGGTCATTATCGGGGTCACCATCATTTTGGACCGTATCAGTAGCATCTAATAGTCCATTATTGTTATCGTCTCGTACCCAAACATAGGAGTCAAAATTATCTCCAGCATCCAAAATTGCATTATCACCGCACAACTGTACGGTTCTTCTAAAATTACAATCGGAAAGGTCATCCAACAAGAAGTTCGTCGCACCAGGAATTATAAAACCACAAGCATTAAAATCCGTTACACTTGGATCATCCGTAATTCGATTATCATTAACAACACCTTGATAGGTAGAAAAGGCTACGTTCTGTATCAAATCCGTACAGGCATCTACAAAATCAAAACAGTTTTCTGCAACTCTAACACGCATGCGTATACTTGTCACTGGACTTGTATCCGTAACTAATTCATTTGGAATAGAAAAAAGTACGGTTCTGGTGGCTGGATCAAAAGTGTAAGTCACCCCTGTTGGTAAAGAACCAGGTGTCAAAAAGTAGGCCTCGTCCAAAGTAACATTAATAGGTAAGATATCTCGGATAGTGTACTGGTCCGCATCATCATTACCAATGTTGTCAAAAGATAGTACATAATCCAAGGTTTGTCCAAGGTTTACGCCTAGTCCTGTAATATCATTACCCGCAATGTCTTCAACTCTCTTTTCCAATATAATTTCAGGCTCAATAATCTCAATATTGAATGAATTGAAAAAAGGAAAATACTGATCTCCATTAGAAGTAAACCTAAAGGTAGCTGCGGTTTCGTTATTTGGAATTGTATTGGGTGGCAGGTTTAATAAATCGGTATCATATCCAAGCGTGTTTATACTCGAAGGAATACGGCCTGGCAACAACGTACCGTTAATTGTAATATTACTATTAAAAAAGTTGTTTTCTGGATTTAAACCGTTCCTTATGCGATAAAACGCACCCGGTGCATTTAGTGCAGCCCTAATTTGCATCTGATCACCAGTTATTCTATTATCGCCCTCTAATGCTGCAGCACCTATATTGGCACGTACATTTCCGGCAGGAATTGTTGTAAAACCTGTGTAGTCTATATCTAACGTTGGGTTCGCTGATCTTACCCTTGCAAAACCATCATAGGTGGTAATTAGTTTTCCCGTTAACGTTGGGTTTTCATATACAATAACCATGGTCCAGCCACCAGAAACACCTCCTGGCACAAAACCTTGTGAAACCCTAATGTTTCCAACAGTATAGGTTCCTGCGGGATTGGCAAGAGCCGTAACAATACCTGTTACATCTGCATAACAAGCATATGGACTATTGCCTCTAATCGATGCATCTGCACTAGCGCCACCATCAAATAATATTTCATCTGCAGTAACATCTACATATGTTCCTCCCGGCACTTGAAATTTAACTTGATTAAAATCGGTTGATCTGGTGCCGTCTTCGTTATCAACATACGTGGCAGACCAATATAGCGCTGCATACCTGATTCTATTGCAGTCTGGCTGTCCAAAATCAAAGTCAGCAGAACTAGAATTAAAGGTACTTATATCAGAATCTATATCTATATGTCTAATATCAAACCAATCATTATAAGTGGATCCATTTCCTATTTCATCATAAGGATCTTCAGGTCTTGTAGTGCCAGTTCCACCATCCCTATTAACGATATCATTCGCAATAAAGGTGAGGTCGCCCTTAATGTTGGTTTGGTACCTAAAATTGTCCCCAGATGGGTAGGTTCTAGTAAATGCAGTATATTCTTGTGAGAAACCAGCTAACGTTCCCAAAAACAGAATAAGGATTAAAACAGCTCTAGGTATAAATTTATTCATTTTGATAAAATCAAAAATTATTTGTCTACTATTGATTTGCTATTAAAGTGTGTTTTTTAACAGCTTTTTGCTCATTGTTTCCTAACTGATAGAATTTCAAATTGAATCCAATGCCTCCAATTACAAATATTGATTTAAGTAAACCCCTATAAAATTTATTGTTGTAGCGAACGGTTTTTATGTTGTGAAATCCTGATTTATCATAGTATGTTAAACAAAAAATATAGGTTTTTATGAGAGTTAGCAGTTGTCTGAACGCTAACTGAAAATCAGAAAAGACCCTCCGTAAAATCTTTGAGACTAATAATTAAAGAGAAAATAATAGTTTTCAAAAAAGGAGTTTGAGCTTTTTGGAAACATTAATTAGAGAATTTTAAGAAGCTTCTTTTGGAGTAGATAGCTTTCACCCAACTCTTAATCTCAATTTGCATTACCACGAAAGTTTTGGGTTATGACGTAATTAAGCTATCATAGTAGACCCTTCTTTATTATTACTTTATTATCAGACAATAGATGCCAATTGATGATTCTAAGCCAGAATTTAAAAAGCAACAAAACCTATTTTGTTTAACCTACTATTGCGAAACCCGATGAGAATTTTTTAAAAACGACGCTATTGAGGTTTGGCAAAAAGATTCCTTAGCGTGCTTTTGTATATTTTTTAGAAGTAAAAGAATTAGGCCTTAGTCTAGTTGAAGGATGTTGAAAAGCTTTAATCTTTCAAAAGTTGCAGATATGGTTTATTTTTCGTTGAAATGACATAATTAGCTAGTATAGCCAAAATGGTCTGCCGGTTAAATAACTATAAAGTATTAAGCAATGTTACAATAAGGCCGCATTAATCTAATAAAATACTCTCGACTAGTTTACGACTGAAATAAAACCGGAGCTTTTTGGCAGTATCTTTTATTATGTCCTTATCGGCTTATCAATGCCTTTATTCAAATAAAGAAGTTGATTTGCTATGTATCATCCGATGCTAACAAGGGAATTTCGGTTTTATATGGATATTAAATAGGTTAACATTTCCTATGCCATCTGATCTGAGTTTACGCGCATAATCCACATTTTGTCATCGTAGGCGTCATTCAGCTTAGAGTAATAAGAAATCAATGCATTGCTCCAATCATCGTGACGTTTTAAATATACATACCGGTAGTTGTTTTTTGGATTGATAAAATAGCTTGCACTAAGGCCTATAGAATTCAATAGGGCTACAAAGCGATTGGCGTTCTGAGGAACTGCAAAGACATTGGCGATGAGATAATATCCGGAACCAAGTCCATTTATTTTAGAGCTATCGTCTTCTACCCTATTGGCAACAACCTTATCTTTAACGATTACATTTTTACGTAAAACATCGGTGTCGTACTTAGAAGATTTCTCCTTTAGTTTATTGACGTTGTCCGCATATGCTTCATTAGTATACCTATTATCAATATTCATAATCCAAGTAGGACCATCGTAGCTTCCATTTAGATTGCTCTTAGCGGCAGCTTCAGCCTGCTCAAAAGTATCAAAACGATTTAAGTACACATATTTAAGCCCATTATTTGGATTATCTATATAATCTGCACTAATACCATCATCGTTAAGCTTATTTATAAAATTATCCATGTACCGCCCTCCTTTGTAAACATTGGCAACTACATAGTACCCATCGGTAACTTCGGGTAAATCCTTAAATCGTCTGCTTTTTATCTTGTCTTGAGCAATTGCAATCCTTGTTTGGGGATTTGCATTGCTGTTCTTATCTGCATTGGAAACGGATGCATATTGGGCACGCTTAGGTGCAACAGTCTTTACTGGCTTAGTTTCATTCAGTTCTGTTGCTACATACTCGTTCCCGCCATCCATACTGGTATTGACATTATCCGAAGGGTTGGTCGAAGCTAGGTCTGAAGATTCATGTTCTCCTTTAAATAGCGCTTCTGCCCTACGCTCTAATTCGGGATTGTTTCCATTAGTTTCATTACGTACCATGCGCATCACCATACTAAACCGACGTTCCAAATCTGACTGACGGGTAGATTCAAGAGAATCTTGACGAAACATCAATTCTTGAATAATGGCATCGTTCTCTGCCAATTTGCGTTTTAGTTCCTGAATCTCCTCATTAGTAGCCAGGGTATTCGTCTCCTGTTCAAAATCATTTTCCACGTTATCCATGTCCTCATCTTCAAATAATACCCTATCCTCTGTAAGGTTAGGTGTAAAGGAATAGGCAAAGGATATTTCATGGGTGACCCCAAAATTATCAAAATTACTGGACAGACCCTTTTCCATGGTGTATCCTAAAGATATCCGCCTGTTTAGATTAAAACCAACACCGGCTGCAGCACCATAAAAACTATCGTAACCGGCTTGTAACCATCCCAATTTAGGTAGGTCCAAAATTAAACTTCCACCTAAGGTAAGGTCTTCCTCTCCTACTTTTCTGGCGCGTGCCAAAGGCATAAGTCTACCTTCCTCTAGAATTCCTGATGCATTTTTAAACTGGTGAGTATATTGTAGGTGTCCCGAAAAAGTCTTGTCTTTAAACTCCGTAACAGATTCACTTGTCTTTAGATTATAATCAAATAAATTTTCAGCAAACACACCTACATCAAACTTACCATAAGACAAGTTTAAACCCGGTTGAATAGATAATAAGCTCTGGTCTTGCAAACCGGCTAACAAGGGGTCTATTTCTATTGTACTCGCTCTTCCTTCATCAAAGCCACTATTATAGTATGACATGTTTGCCCCAAAGGTTAAGTTGCTTTTATCGTTTAACTTCACCCCATAAGCGTAATTGGCCAACACTCCAAAGTTGCTCAATAGGCCCTGGCGTTGGGTGTATAAACTTAAGCCCAAACCTGTTCTATCGTTTACACGACCGCTGTAACTTAAAAAGTAGTTTTGGTTGTTGTCATCAAACTGTACCGATTGGTTTCTGTGCAAAAGGTTGATGTATGATTTATCTTCCCTAACCGTGGAAAAGGTTGGGTTAATTAAGAACCTATTGTACTTTAAAAGGTTCTGCGCTGGCACATCATAAGAGATAAAAGGATTCTCTTCCTGAGCATTTACTTTTGCAAACGCAAGAAATAATAAAAACAGATATATAAGACGTTTCTTTAGCATGGTAAGGTTATCGTATTACGGTGATAGTACCTTGTTTAAGTACCTCGTTGGCATTCCTTATTTTATAGTAGAATACCATATTTTGTTTTTGAAAGGACGCAGAAGACTGCGGCCAGTTATTGTTGTAATTAAATTCGTTTAGGATTTCTGCCCCTTGTTCGTTGTAGATGATAACGTTTACATCCGCCTTATTAGAGTATGAGTTTGGAATAATCCACTGGTCGTTGATGCCATCACCGTTAACAGTGATTACATTAGGTACTTTAAACGTATCTAAAATACTTACGGTAACCTGCCTTACAATCTCACAATTGTCTATGCTTGCTATTAAGGTATACGTGCCAGACTCCGTAAACGTAACACTGTCAGACGTACTCATTTCGGTACTGGAGGAATCCATCCATCTGTAGGCTGTTCCGCCGCTGGCTCTAACAGTTCTAGACGATCCTTCGGGTAATACAACATCACCAGCTGGGTCTAGCGTAATAAGGTTTTCGTCTAAAGGTGTAATGATTATCTCATTTGAAATCAAAGGACAACCATCGCGCTGTAATACCAAACGGTATGTGCCTGGTTCGCTAATGGTCAATGCTTCATCTGTTACAGCTATTGCTACCCCGTCTCTTTGCCACTCAAAAGTAGCAGAGGTTAAATCGGCCGCAGTACTTATTGTAACGATATCAGTCGCACTGCAATATACGGTGCTCGTACTGGTAATCGTTACGGTTTCACTAGTCAGTAATTGCACTGGTAAGGTATCAGAACTCTCGTTGTAAGTGGCTAATGTTGCTGTTAACAAATAATCCCCATTGTCGGCATTAGAAGCTAGGCTTATGGATTTACCGGTTTGCCCGGCAACATCAGTACCATTTCGCTGCCACTGATATGTAAAGGCATCTTCTAAGTCTGCCGTTACATCTGTACTGGTTCCGTCAGAAGCGATAGCATTAATCGCTTGTACCTGCAAGACTATGTTCGTACTAACACAACTGGTATAGGCCGAGGCATAATCTGTAATAAGTTCAAACGAAGCTGGCGATACGGCAACCGTTGTTTCTGAATTCTTTGAAGAGCTGGCACAAGCCCCTCCAGATTGTGTTACTTCTGCATAATAATCACCTTCTTGAGTGATTGTTAAGGTGTTATTTGTTTCTCCTGAAAGTTCTACTGTGTCGCGAAACCATTTATACGTAGGGGCATTTGCCGTCGTACTTACGCTCAATGTTTGTGATTGCGAAGGTAGTATCACCACATTTGCAGGGGTGTCCCTAGTTACAGTATAGTTATCCGCATTAGTTATGCTAATCGCATCTGAGCGCTCAGTACATACTCCTGGTGCAGATATCTCAACAGCATAATCAGCTTCAAAACCTGCTGTAGCTGCATTAACAGTGTAGGTTGTTCCTATAGCTCCAGGAATTGCCACATCGTTTTTATACCACTGATAGCTCCAAGATGAATCGGTAATAGCGATTGTCAAGGTTTCTGTGTCACCTGCGCATAATGCCGTATTGGAAGGTGCGGAAATTGTTATTCCAGAACCTCCAGCACCTATAGTAACATCTACAATATTAGAATCAGTATTACCGGATCCTGTGCATATAGGCCCATAATTTATAAATACACTGTACATACCACTTTGGGTAATGTTGAGCGTATGTCCATTTTCACCTGTTAACAAGGTTCCGCTTCTATACCAAGAATACTGATATGTTTCAGGACTGGTAATGTTATCTACCTGCAAAGTTATAGGGTTCGTGCTACAAATACTTCCTGGTGGCACTCCGTCTCCCGCCTCACTAATGTTTAGGTTGGATGTTATATCCATATAATACATACTGTAGGCATTGGATTCCGTTCCGATTCTAACCGGATTGGTGCTACGAACTCTCATTCTATAGCCCTGCCCCCTAGTGGTTAGCGGAACAGCAAAGCTTACATCAAAATCGTTATTTGAATTTTGATCGGTAATAGTAGAAAGTGTTGTTGGCGCGGCAAAATTACCAGCAGCATCAGATAGCTCTAAAATAAACTCGTTACCTGCGTTGGTAGTTCCCGCCCAAGTAATATTCACAAAGTATTCATTAAAACCACCATTACCAGCACAAATAGCTGGCCAAGGGGAATTTCCTGCCAAGTTTGGATTATCAGCTGGTGCTGGTGCATTTATTACAATGGCCTGTGCACTTAACTGCACCGTAGCAGAAAGCAATAAAAACGCGGTTAAGATGTAGATTTTGGAATAATTTTTCATAATAATGTGTAGTTTTGGGCCCCTACTCGTATATGAACATCGAAGGCATATCTTCACAAACCTTCTATTCAACGACAAATATGTTCCTTTTATCGTGTTTGTGGAATTTATTGTTGTAGCACCCCCTAAAACTGTTGTGAAAATGGTTTAATATAAGGTCAGCCTTTTTTAAACGTGGTGCTTAGCGCATTTTTGCTACTTTTGTAGCCAGAAAAAATAGCATATGAGCGAGACACCAAAGTCTTTGAATTTTATCGAGCAAATCATAGCCGAAGACCTTCAAAATGGATATACTGAAAAGGAACTTCGTTTTCGATTTCCACCGGAACCTAATGGGTATCTACACATTGGCCATGCTAGTTCCATCTGCCTAAATTTTGGACTAGGACTACGCCATAACGCTCCCGTAAACTTGCGTTTTGATGATACCAACCCGGCCAAAGAGGAACAGGAGTTTGTAGATGCTATAAAACGTGATGTAATCTGGTTAGGTTATAAGTGGAATACCGAACGGTATGCGTCTGATTACTTCCAACAGCTATTCGATTGGGCTGTACTATTAATTAAAGAAGGTAAAGCCTATGTTGATGACCAATCCTCCGAAGAAATGGCTATCCAAAAAGGTACACCGACAGAACCGGGCACCGAAAGTCCGAATAGAAATAGATCTGTAGCTGAAAATCTTGCGCTTTTTGAATCCATGAAAAAAGGGGAGTTTGCTGAAGGTAGTCACGTACTTCGCGCCAAGATAGATATGACTTCCTCTAATATGTTAATGCGCGACCCTATCATGTATCGCATATTACACAAGTCACATCATAGAACAAATACCGATTGGTGTATTTATCCTATGTATGACTGGACCCATGGAGAAAGTGACTACATAGAACAAGTATCCCACTCGTTTTGCACACTTGAATTTGCCATGCACCGAGAATTATACGATTGGTTTCTAGACCAAGTCTACGATTCTAACAAAATACGCCCCAAACAACGAGAATTTGCGAGACGTAATTTGAGCCATACCGTTGTAAGTAAAAGGAAATTGGCACAACTAGTAGAACATAATATCGTAAACGGATGGGACGATCCTCGTATGCCTACTATCTCCGGACTGAGAAGAAGGGGGTACACCCCAGAAAGTATTCGCAACTTTGCAGACACAATAGGTATTGCCAAGCGCGACAACTTAATCGATGTATCACTGTTGGAATTTCACGTTCGAGAACATCTTAACAAATTAGCACCAAGGGTGATGGGCGTGTTAGATCCATTAAAAATAGTGTTGACGAATTACCCTGAAGGTCAAGAAGAATGGTTGACTTCAGAAAACAGTCAAGAAGATGAAACATTGGGAAGCAGAGAAGTACCTTTCTCAAGGGAACTATATATAGAAAAGGCCGACTTTAGAGAGGAAGCCAACAAAAAATTCTTTCGTCTTAAATTAGGACGAGAAGTGAGACTCAAAAGTGGATATATTATAAAAGCAGAAAGCTGTTCGAAAGATGCTGATGGAAATGTTATAGAAGTACAGTGTACCTACGACCCAAAAAGTAAGAGCGGCAGCGGTAGCGAGGAAAGTCTTAGAAAAGTTAAAGGAACCTTACATTGGGTATCTATCAAACATGCCATACCCGCAGAAATACGATTATACGACCGCTTATTTACAGATGAAAGTCCGGATACGCACAAAGACAAAGATTTTATGCAGTTTATTAATCCAGATTCTCTTGAGGTAATCACCGGTTATGTGGAACCAAGTTTAAAATCGGCACAACCAGAAGACACCTTCCAATTTCAACGTATGGGTTATTTCTGCGTAGACAAAGATAGTACAGCAAACCAATTGGTATTTAATAGAACTGTAGGTCTTCGTGATTCTTGGGCAAAGATTCAAGAGAAACAATAGTCTTATTGCTATGTTCTTTGTTGCTCATTGCCTTTGTTTAAAATTTGATTAGTATTTCATAAAAAAGCCCGAGATACAAGATGTATTTCGAGCTTTTAGGTCCTTGTTCTTAGTCCTACTTCTTTTTCGGTTTGTCAATATTGGTCTTTTTCATAGATTCCCCTATCATATTACTTGCGGTAAAGGAAGCGACCATATTATTCAACATATCACTACCCGCTTGTGGAGAGTTGGGCAATAAAATTAAGTTGGTGTTGGTCTCTTCGCCTATAGATTGTAAGGTATCATAATGCTGTGTCACCACAATTAAAGCAGAAGCTTCTTGAGAATTAATCCCCACCTTGTTCAGTACTTCAACAGATTCTTCCAGACCGCGTGCAATTTCACGACGCTGATCGGCAATACCCATTCCTTGCAAACGCTTGCTTTCCGCCTCGGCCTTGGCTTTTTCTACGATAAGAATACGTGCCGCGTCCCCTTCAAACTGTGCGGCGATTTTTTCTCGTTCCGATGCGTTAATTCTATTCATCGCCTGTTTCACCTGAGCATCTGGATCAATATCGGTTACCAAAGTCTTTATAATATCAAATCCGTAACCGGACATAGCATCGTTCAACTCTGCTTTTACCGCTAAGGCGATATCATCCTTCTTAACAAAAACATCATCCAGCTTCATTTTTGGTACTTCGGCACGTACTACATCAAATACGTAGGAGGTTATTTGATCGTGTGGATAATCCAACTGATAAAAAGCATCGTACACCTTATCCCGAATTACCCTGTACTGAACGGAAACCTTAAGCTTTACGAAAACGTCATCCAAGGTTTTTGTTTCAATCATAACGTCCAACTGTTGGATTTTAAGACTCAAACGACCGGCAATTTTCTGCACAAAAGGAATCTTAAATTGTAGGCCAGATTGCCTAATGCTACTAAACTTACCAAAGGTTTCTATAATGGCGGCAGTCTTTTGCTTCACAATAAAGATGCAGGAAAAAGCCACTAGCGCTAAAAATAGTATAATCGGTATAAACAAGAAATCTCCCATAGTTTTTTGATTTTAAGGTTTATAGCAAAATACAAAAGCTTATGCCAAGTTGGTAGGGTTTTAAACCTTTTGTTGAAAATATTCCCTGTAGTGCAAAATCAGAGGTCGTTCAGATATGCAAAAAATATAAGCAAGGTGTCTTTTTAGTATTACTTTTGCCAATTAGCTTATTTTAGTGCGTAAAGATGAAACTTGCACCGATAAGTACGGTGTGCTTAATTCCAATCAAAAGACGGACAAATGATTAACTTCTTCAGAAGAATTCGCAAAAACATGTTGACAGAAAACAAGTTTGCCAAATATCTTACTTATGCCATAGGAGAAATTTTTCTAGTTGTTATTGGAATTCTCATAGCGCTTCAAATCAATAATTGGAATGAAGAAAAAATTCAAAAGCAAGAGTTAAATGATATTTTACAAAGTGTTGCAAACGGATTGCAATCAGACCTTAGAGAGTTAAACTTACTATCTACAGCAAGAGCAAGCATAGTAGCAAAAGTTGATTCTATTCAAAACTATTACGTGCCTACGACCAAAACATCACTTACGCTTGTAGAAGCTGCTTATATCAATTTTACATCTGAAAACATTTCTAATACTATTCAGTTTAACGCTAATCTTAGTGCCTTTGAATCCTTAAAAAACTCTTCTTACTTTGGGAAGATACAAGGTACGGATTTGGCTTTATTGCTAAGCACCTACTTCATAAATGCGGATAAAATTAAAACGAAAGAAATAGAACACAATCAAGCGCATAAAAAACTAGTAGAAGATTGGCATTCAAAATTAAAGAACAAAGGGGCTGAACTTTATTTGAAACCCTGGCTTGCTGAAGATTTTACTTTAGTAGCTCCTCAGTTTCTAGACGTTTTAAGAGACGATGCTACCTTAGCTATCTTCGAAGTTGCACGATATGAAGCAGCCTTCTTAAAACCGTACGAAGAACAAATTTTGATGGGAAAAAAGCTTGTTGAGATGATACATGACTCAAAAACAAGCTTTGACCAGCAAACCAAACTTGAATTAAGTAGTGTGTTATTTTCTTTTGGAGATGCTGATTTTGTAAGTATTCTAACAGATGGTCGGGCACCTACCGCATTTAAAATAAACTATGCAGCGTCGGACGTATATTCTGATTATTTCTCAAAACAGGAAGATTACTTAGCTATTGAATACCCTAAGAATAAATACGCCTGGGGGTCTACTTATTTTTTAGTAGATGCACTATATGGCAGGGTTAACGAGATGGATTTTTCTCCCTATTCGAGCGTTTATCTAGAAATGAAAGGTGATGTTGGGGGTGAAGTTTTTGATGTAACCATGAAAGACGTCAACGACCCTCCTGATGGTAGTGAATCAAGAGTTGAAATACAACTTACTGATAAATGGAAAGTGTATGAAATTGAAACCAAACAATTCGTGACTGCCGACATGAATAGAATAATGGTTCCGCTAGCCTTCGTTTTTGAAGGGTCTGAAGGTAAAAAAATAAAGGTGCGGTCGATCCAATTTAAAAAAAACTAGTTTCAATGAATTACCAGAGGCAAAGAATAGTAATGCCTCCATAAACCCCAAGTAAAACCCTTATGAGCTGACGTACCCCCACCTTTAAAAGGAGTTTTTGTTTTACACTCCAACAGAATTCGCCCTTGTTTAAGTGAAAATAGTCATAGGTTTATCTCAGGCAACTATTACTTCAGCAAACCATCATAACGTATTATTCAGTTATCTTTATTCCTTCAAAACCTATTAATGAACTACTCCCTACTGTCCTCGCCATTGCAAGGCTTTACAGATTATATCTTTCGTAATGCACAACAGAAATTCTTTGGAGGAATAGACACCTATTATGCGCCTTATATACGGTATAACAGAAAGATGGTTATAAAGGGGTCGTACCAGCGAGACTTAAATCCTGAGGCAAACACCACACTTACTGTAATCCCACAAGTAATGACAGCGGATGCTGACGCCTTCATATATACCATAAAGTATATTCAGTCTTTAGGTTACAACGAACTTAACTGGAATTTGGGTTGTCCTTATCCTATGGTTACCAATAGCGGCATGGGTTCTGGCCTTATTTGTAATACTGAAAAAATAGATCATATTCTAGACCGTGCACATAGCGAAACGGATATCACCATATCCATGAAAATGCGCCTCGGGTATGAAAATAGTAATGAAATATTAGATGCTTTTCCAATATTGGACAAGTACCCACTTAAAAATGTAGCCATTCATGCGCGACTTGGAAAGCAATTATATAAAGGTGGCGTTGATTTAGAAGCTTTTCAGAAATGTGTGGATGCAGCCAAACACACCTTGTACTACAATGGTGATATTACCACAGTAGCGCAATTTAATACCCTGCGACAACGATTCCCATCTATAGCACATTTTATGATTGGGCGTGGTCTTATCGCGGACCCATTTCTCCCAAGTATGATAAAGGAGGGCACGACAGAATACCCTACAGAGCGATGGGAAATTTTTAGAGAATTTCATGATACCATTTACGAACAGTATGACGCTATACTCTCCGGACCAACCCCTATAAAGATGAAAATGCTGGGGTTTTGGGAGTTCTTCTCTCAATCCACACACAATCCCCAGAAAGTCTATAAAGCAATCAAAAAAGCGGGGAATCCTTACAAATACAAGCAAGCGGTAGGGGCTATTCTTGCTGCTCAAAAACAACATCATGCCTCCTGAAAAAAAAGAACAGCTCAAAACAAGGCTTCATCCGCGAAACAAAAACCGGGAACGTTACAATCTAAATGCCCTAATAAACGCCATCCCTGAACTGGAAAAGCATGTGAGTCCCAATTCGTTTGGAGTAATTTCAATCGATTTTACAAATCCAATTGCGGTCAAACTTTTAAACAAAGCGCTCCTAAATCACTATTACGGCATTACAACTTGGGAATTTCCTGATGAAAATCTATGTCCGCCCATTCCTGGTAGGGCAGACTACATTCATTACGTTGCAGATGTACTAGCAGAAAGCAATGCTGGCAAGATTCCATCTGGGAACATCATTACTTGTTTGGATGTTGGTATGGGCGCCAGCTGCATATATCCAATTATAAGTGTTGTGGAATATGGTTGGCGTTTTATCGGGACGGATATTGATGTAAAATCAATTGCATCGGCACAACACATTATCAACTCAAATGAATTGTTAAAAGGCAAAATCGATTGTAGAATACAGATAGACCCAACCCATATTTTTGAGGGCGTACTTAACAACGAAGACAAAATTGATATCACCTTGTGCAACCCACCTTTTCATGCTTCAATGGAAGAAGCTCAAAAAGGAACCAGAAGAAAAATAAAAAACCTTTCCGGTAAAAAAGTGAAAAGCCCTATTCTCAATTTTGCAGGAGTGAGCAATGAGCTGGTGTATGACGGTGGGGAATATCAATTTATTCAGAACATGATTAGAGAAAGTGCACAGTTTTCTAAAAGCTGCTTTTGGTTTTCAACTTTAGTTTCTAAAGAGTCCAACCTTAAGGGGATTTATAAAAGTTTAAAAAATGTCGAAACTACCGAGTTCAAAACAATACCTATGGGAACTGGAAATAAATCTAGTCGTATTGTCGCCTGGACCTTTCTGTCTAAAAAAGAACAAGCGAATTGGCGAGAAACGAGATGGAAATCCTAATTGACAGGTAATTCGCTTTAATAAAACCATCCAACCATTAAAAACTATGGTAGCTAAAAACAATCGAATTTCTTCAATTGACATTATGAGAGGGCTTACCCTCTTTCTGATGTTGTTTGTGAACGATTTGTATACACCGGGTGTTCCAAAATGGTTTGTGCACACCAGTATAGAAGAAGATGGGATGGGCTTAGCAGATTGGGTTTTTCCAGGGTTTTTGTTTATGGTGGGCCTTTCCATTCCTTTCGCCTTTATGGCTAGAGAAAAACTAGGTCAGTCAAATCTGCAGCTGTTTAAGCACATCCTGATAAGGACCTTAAGTTTGATACTTATCGGCGTTTTTATCGTCAACAGAGTCGACTATAATGCAGCGCTAACAGGAATAAATAAAAACTTATGGCTTATTCTAGTCTACGTATCCGTCTTTCTAATTTGGAATAAATACCCAAAAGAGTCAACGTATAATATAACTTTTAAAATATTCAAAGTTCTTGGTGTTTTAGGCCTCGTTGTATTGGCGACGGTATACCGCTCTGGAACGACAGAAAATCCAGGATGGATGCATATTGCCTGGTGGGGTATCCTCGGATTAATTGGTTGGGGGTATTTGGTATCGGCACTTAGCTATTTTTGGCTCAAAGATCGTGTCGGGGCAATTGTAGGTGTTTGGTTCATCTTCATTGTTTTGAATATTTTGGCTCAAACATCCTACACAAATTTTCTAAACCCTATTAAACCTGTTCTTGGGGTCGTAATAAGCGGAAATGTCCCCTCTATTGTGCTTTCTGGTCTGCTTATAGGTGTACTGTTAAAGAAGTGTAGCACAGATTATAAACGGTTTTTAAGTTTTATTATACCAATTGGTTTGACCTGTATAGTGCTGGCTTTTATTTTGCGTAATTGGTTCATTATTTCTAAGCTCATTGGCACGCCGTCATGGGTCATGCTGTGCAACGGCATCAGTATATTGGTGTTTGCGCTGTTGTTTTATGTGCTAGATGTTAAAAAATGGCAGCGGTGGAGCGCTCCTTTTCTTCCGGCGGGTAAAAATTCTTTAACAACCTATTTGGCTCCAGATATTTTATATTATATAATTTGGGGGCTTAATCTGAATGTTTTATGGTACAAACAAACCGAAATGCCTTGGTTGGCCGTTTCTGGATCACTACTCTGGGCTTTTGTAATGATTCGTTTTGCTGCAGTATTATCTAAAGCACATGTCCGACTTAAACTTTAAACTAAAATGAAAAAAACACTTCTTAGCATCGCCCTCTTCTCTATCTGTTTCTTCACCATTGCACAGGATACTATTCTACCTTTAAGGGGTCTAGCAATATCCGCTCCAGATACCAAAAACGTAGACCGGTTTGTAAAATTTATAGATGAAGAACTTGCGCCAAGAGCCATAAACACTTTAATTCTTCGGGTAGATTATAACTACCAATATACCTCTCATCCGGAATTGGCTCGAGAAAATGGACTTTCTCAAGGTGAGGTAAACAAGCTAGTAGCCGCTTGCCAAAAACACAATATTCGTATCGTACCACAAATTAATCTACTTGGACATCAATCATGGCACTCTGATTTAGAAATGTTGCTTCAAGTCTATCCGGAATTTGATGAAACCCCTAGTGTACAACTACCAGAAAACTATGAGTGGCCAAATGAGGACGGTCTTTATTGCAAAAGTTATTGTCCCTTACACCCAAAGGTACATAAAGTTGTTTTTGATTTGGTAGACGAAATAGTACTAGCCTTTAAGGCAACCGACTTCCATGCCGGAATGGATGAGGTTTTTTACATTGGTGAAGAGGAATGTCCTCGTTGCAGCGGCAGGGATAAAGCCGAACTCTTCGCCGGAGAACTCACGAAAATCAGAAACCATCTCGCAAAAACAGATAAAAAATTATGGATTTGGGGTGATCGTTTACTAGACGGCAAAACCACTGGGCTTGGTGTTTGGGAAGCTAGCATGAACAATACACACCGCGCTATTGATATGATTCCAAAAGATATTATGATATGCGACTGGCATTATGAGCGTGCAGAGCCCACGGCGGCTTATTTTGCGCTAAAAGGTTTTGATGTCGCCACTTCTTCCTGGCGCAATGGGGCTGTGGCAAAAGAACAATTGGCACTTCTTAAAATCCTTAGAAAAAACTCCAACAAAGAAACTGCTAAGCACATTAAAGGCATGATGCATACCTCTTGGAGTTCTACGGCCTCATTTCTTAATCGGTTTTATGCTCCAATTGAAAAAGACAAATTAGATGATGCGGCATGTTTTAAGATCCTTTTTGGGGAATGATTAAACCTTAAGTTTTAAATTGTTTAATAAGCCTAAAAATCTGCCGAA
>CAZMUV010000044.1:0-28992 GCA_964569345.1 uncultured Maribacter sp.
ACATCTGAAATAGTATGGTGGGGACTACGAAAAGGTCGCTGATTCATCAATCCCATATTCTTTATTTTACCCACTACGCTGTGAATTTTGGTAGTTTCCAAGGCCTCGTGCAAGGTCATTGGTGGTAAAATAGAAGGTAATCGCTTTGCCAACATGGTTTTACCAGCCCCTGGAGGCCCAATAAGAATAACATTATGACCGCCAGCCGCCGCAATTTCCATGCAGCGTTTAATACTTTCTTGGCCCCTTACATCTGAAAAATCAAATTCCGGAAAATCTAAGCTTTTATAAAATTCCGCGCGCGTATCTATGATTGTCTCTTCCAAAGGTGTTCCTTTATCAAAAAACTCCAACACCTGTTTGATGTTATCTACACCGTACACCTTTAAATCGCCTACAATAGCCGCTTCCTTTGCATTTTGGCTAGGAAGAATAAAACCTACAAAGCCTTCTTCCTGTGCTTTTATGGCTATGGGCAAGGCACCTTTAATCGGTTGTAAACTACCATCCAGAGATAGTTCTCCCATGATGATATATTTCGCTATTTCCTCCGATTGTATCTGACTGGATGCGGCTAAAATACCCAATGCCAAGGTAAGGTCATACGCAGAACCCTCTTTGCGGAGGTCCGCTGGGGCCATATTTATTGTAATTTTTTTACCTGGGATTTTATAACCGTTATTCTGAAGCGCCGCAGCAATCCTATAGTTACTCTCTTTTATTGCATTGTCCGGTAATCCTACGAGATGATAGCCTATGCCCTTATCGATATTTACTTCAACTGTAATCGTTGTGGCTTCGACTCCAAATACGGCACTACCATACACCTTTGTAAGCATTTTTATTCCTTTGGACTAAAAATAAGGATTTCTGAGGAGTTTTGGATTTCTTCTTTGTTCATCATCATTTTACGGAATTTCCCATCTATGAATAGCTGGGCCTGATCTTTATAATGCGTACTGAAAGGATTCCCAGATTGTCCGGTTGGTAGTATGCTAACGCTATTTTCCACATCGGAAAAATCAATTACCCTTCTGGTAGAGGGTCCAGAACTGGTCTTATACATTCCGGTACCATCAAAACTGAAAGCCATATTGTTGATGACTTCCTTAGTGCCGTGCACCGGAAACGGACCAACATTAAAAAATGATTTTAGCGCTTCTACTTGTCCGATAGGATGCGGATGTTCCAATGTATGAACTTTGTCCCATGTCCATTTGGAACTATCGTTTCCAAAATCCTTCTCCAAGGAGGCAACCGCCTTTAGAAAGGCATCTTGTACGATTAACCTGTCTGTTTCCTTGGTTTCAGGCGTGTTTACATTATCAAACCAAATAGAATTTATCTTTTCCGCCATAGGCGCGATCAAGCGTTTACTAAAGTGTGTACTTAACATTTGGATAAACAAGGTATCGCCCAATTCGTCCTTGAAGGTATTTTCCAAAAAGTAATATTCCCACCTAGTATACACAGTTGCGGCAATACTTTCCAACGGATAATCACCTTTCCACGTATTTAGTATATCCAAAAGTTGAAGCTGCTCTTGCGTTAATATCGATGGGTCTATCTTCTTAACCAAATCACTAGCAATATCAGGATTTACCGATGAAGTTATGTCTAACATCATATCGCTCACGCTCGTAATATCCCAGTCGTTCTTCGGTTCCAATAGACCTACAATCCGTTTTCCTCTATTTTCTGGCAAGTAATACCCAGGAACTAACATTCCCGCAATAGAATCTGGCTGGTTATTCGCTGAATACACATAATTCCAAGGTGGATTTACAGCTTGCGGATTTTGAGAAAAGTCAAGTAATTTTTTATCCAAAGGCAAACCTTGGTTGGGCTCAAAAACTAGTTTGGTATTTACACTATCTGGTACTTCATACAATTGGGCACTGGCAAACCAACCTACGTTTCCTTCGGCATCACCGTACATAATGTTGAGACCAGGGGCATGAATTTTGGGTAGCGCTTTGTAAAACTCTTCTAAATTCTTAGCCTGACTAATACCATAAAACGCATCGATGACCTCGTTTTCCATTTGTGTATAGACCCAAGACATGGCAATGGGGCGTTCGCCGGTAACTTGATCGGCAATTCCGTTTAAAATAGGCCCATGAACCGATTTTTTATAGGTAAAGGAAACCTCCTCTGTATCTTTTACTTTTATCGTTTTGTTAATGACCTCATAAGATGCCCAACCATTTTCGGTTTTGTATTGATTTTCGTTGGCTGGATTATTTTCTTCAAAGTAAAAATCAACGTCATCGTTCTCGAACATTGTCATTCCGTAGGCTAGGTTTCGATCATGCCCTAAAACTGGAAAGGGAATACCTGCCATGTGGTACCCGTACTTTGAATAGGTAGGCGTTTCTACATGCGCCTCGTACCAAACTGATGGTTGTGCAAAGCCAATATGGGGATCGTTTGTAAAGATTACTTTTCCGTTCTTAGTTTTGTCAGGTGCCAATACCCAACTGTTGCTTCCCTCGAACATCGGAAGATTCAGTTCTCCAAGTGCATCCGAAACCAAGGCAGTGATGGTATTTTGTATAGCATCTGTTTCTTTTTTAGGATAGTTTTTTATCCATTCCAAATCCGGAGAAGAATCTATTTCTAAATCCACTAAGTATTCGGCACCTAACGTATTCTTTATATTGGTCAAAAAAGGGTCGGTCTTGTGCGCCATGGCAAAACTAAAGGCCATATAGCCCATGGTATTGTACATGTCCTTTAAGGTAAATTCTTTTTTATCGATACCGGTCAAGTAAAACTCAATAGGCGTTGGTCCTTCGGCAATAAATTGGTTTACACCATCCAAATAGGCTTGGGCTACTTTCACCGCTTCTTTGCTCTTATCCAATTTGGAAACAGTTACAATCGAAGCATCATCAATCCCTAAAGCAAGAAAGAACTTATCTGTTCCGAGCAAATCGGCACCGAACACCTCGGAGAGTCCGCCACTACCTATTCTCCTGAGTAGCTCCATTTGCCATAGCCTATCTTGGGCATGTACATAGCCCAATGTTCTAAAGGCATCTTCTTCGGTTTCTCCATAGATATGGGGAATACCGTAGGTGTCGTAATACACTTGCACCTCGTTTTGCAACTGGGGCAGGGATTTTTCGCCGGAATAATCAGGTTTTAAAGTTTGAACAAAAATAGCACCGGCAATCGTCACAATCATGACCAACGCCAGCACAATGAGTCCGATTTTTTTTAGAATTTTCATACGTGGTTCTTAGGGGAAGTTTACCTCCAAGGTATGATTAAATTTTGAAAAGAAACCCGTCTAGCGCTGTATTTTATTAACGAATAACTATTATTAGCTTGTTAGGGAGCTTGCTTCTTAAAATTGCGAAGTCCTTCCAAAAGCCATAAGCGATAGGTTTCCGAGTCACTATTTTGAATAGACGTGTTAAGCACTTCTAAATCCGGGGAAAGCAAGACATAAAAGGGTTGAGAGACCGCATTGAAATTAATATCTTGAAACGTGCCCCATTTCTGTGCAATGTTCTCAATACGTTTTACGCGACCGGAACTATACTGAAAATCGAACTGCTGGGCTTCCGGGAGTTCTTTTCGGTCATCTACATATAGTGAAATCAGCACATAGTCATTTTTGAGAATAGGAAAGATATCTGGTTCGCTCCAAACATTCTCCTCCATTTTTCTGCAATTGACACAGGCCCACCCCGTAAAATCCAACAAAATAGGTTTATTAATTTTTTGGGCATACGCCAAGCCTTCTTCAAAATCTTTAAAACAATCGATACCCAAGGGACAATCACTTTCTTGCTCAAAAACACTATAGAATTCCGGTGGTGGGAAGCCACTCAATAGCTTTAAATTCGTAAGATTGCTTACACCAAGAATTAGATAAAGTGTAAAAACAGCACTTAAGAAGCTTGTAATCCTTCGTCCCAAGGATAATTTTTGTTTTGGTCCATCATGCGGAAAACGAAAAATACCGAATAAATAGAGCGTCATTAACAACCCTAATACTATCCAAATACCTAAAAACACCTCGCGTTTTAGTATTCCCCAATGACCAACTAAATCGGCATTGGAAAGGAATTTTAGCGCAAGTCCTAGCTCTAAAAACCCGAGAACTACTTTTACAGTAGTCATCCAACCACCAGATTTTGGTAGTGAATTTAACCAGGCCGGAAACAAGGCGAACAAGGCAAATGGAAGGGCCAGCGCAACACCAAAACCGGTCATACCTGCCGTAAGGTTAATAGCCACATCACCTTCTGCCAAAGTAGTACCGCCCAACAGGCCTCCCAAAATAGGCCCTGTGCATGAAAAAGAAACAATGGCAAGCGTTACGGCCATAAAAAAGATGCCTAACCCACCACCTACCTTTGAAGAGGCAGCATCCATTTTGTTAGCCCACGAACTTGGTAGTGTCAATTCATAATAACCAAAAAAGGAAAAAGCAAAGAATACGAATATGGCGAAAAAAGCCAGATTCAGCCATATATTAGTGGCTATGGTATTCAATATTTGTGAATCTACGGAATCAAACAAATGGAAGGGCAGACTTAACAAAAAGTATATCAGCACTATAAAAAATCCATATAACAGGGCATTACCGATACCTTTGGACTTCGTCTGCGATTGCTTGGTAAAGAACGATACCGTTAATGGAATCATGGGGAAGACACACGGGGTTAAAAGGGCAATGAGTCCGCCTAAAAATCCCAATGCAAAAATGACCCATAAACTGGTACTCGCGCCAATGTTCTCCTGTCCCTGAGTGAGTAACTCCTTGTTCTTTAGGTTTAGTTTTAAACCCGCAGAAAGTTCCTTACTACGGTCATCTATCGCTACCGTTTCATTTACAACAGCTTCTCCGTTCAAAGAAAAAACAAAATCAATATCGGCAGGAATACAAACCTCTTTACAAATCTGATAAAATAGATTGACTTTTATTTGAGAAATATCGGGATTTAAGAGTTTTATCCGTTGCGTAAAAATAGCTTCCTTCTTAAAAAAGGTTTCCTCTACCTCAAAAATATCACTGAATTCAGTAATAGTTTTACTTTCTTGAGATTCGCCAATAAGCTCGTAATCCTTGCCTACTTCTTTGTAATCAAATTCACTAGGCAGGGAACCGCCTTCCGAAGTAAACTGGGAATACACATGCCAACCTTCAAAAATTTGACCTTTTACAATCAATTCGTACTCCGTATCGGAGATTTGCTGCACATCGGTTTCCCAAACTACAGGGTTTTCATCATCTTGGGCTATCCCAAAAAACGGTAAAATAAAAAACAAAAAAGATAGTAGTACTATTCTCATAATTTCACTTCAATTCTTAAAATAGCTTTTGTGTTGGGCTGCACTTTAAAACGCTCATCTGCCCTTTTTCCTATGATCCATACAATATCCTCGCCAGAACATAAGAGCCATTGCCTGTCTTTTAGGGCTACGGGAACTTTTTCATCCTTAAAAAATTTTGCCAATTTCTTTTTTCCTTGTAAACCCAAGGGGTAAAAATAGTCGCCTTTATTCCATTTCCTTACCTGTAACGGGTACTTTAACGCATTTTTATCAACATAAATTATAGCTGATGTGTTTTCATTTCTCTTGGGTACGTCTAAAAATTCCAACTCAATAGGCAATATAACACTATTGTCGTCTTGTAATATGGTATAGGTGTCAGCTTCATCTCTTTCTATATCTAATGGAGAAAGCCATAGAAAACCCCTATCCTTCAACAAGGTATGTGTTTTGGATTCGATGCATTTACCACTCATGGCATCCAACAAATTCCTTAGATTTTCCCATTCGGTAAAGCCGTATTCCTGAAAGAGTCCATACAAATAACCCTCTAAGGGATGCAATTTTTTCAGCTTCGAAATGGATATTTTAGATAATCCATTTTGTTGCACGAACAAGGCTTTTTGAAGCTCTGCCAGTTGATTTTTAGCGATAGCAGCCGACTGATACAAATACGCTGTACTCTTTTTAAAATTTTCTAAAAAATTAGGATGAAGTTCTTTAAGCACGGGTACCAATTCTAAACGAATTTTGTTCCTTAAATACTTTGCATCTGCATTACTGGCATCCTCTCGCCATTCTAAGCCATTTGATTTTGCATAGGCCAAAAGCTCTGCTCTGGAGTACTTTAAGAGTGGACGTGCTATGGTCTCCGTATGTTCAGGTATTCCTGTGAGTCCATCTATTCCCGTACCTCTAGAGAGATTGATTAAAAACGTTTCCAAATTATCATCCAAATGATGCGCCGTAAGGACTTTAGTAAAACCATGTGTTTTCATAAGCCCATGAAACCATGTGTATCTTAATTCTCGCGCCGCCATTTGTACGGAAACCTTTTGTTGGTTTACATAGCTAAGCGTATCAAATTGGGTATTGAAAAATACTTTACCTAGTTGCTTAGCCAAGTGTTTTACATATACCTCATCAGCATCACTTTCCAAACCACGCAGTCTAAAATTACAATGTGCAATGGCAATATCCATCCCAATAGCGTGACAAAGATGAGTTAACACCACACTATCCAATCCTCCACTACAAGCAACTAACACCCTATCTTTCAACAACGAAGGAAAATTTGAGGCGATATGGGATTTAAAATCGGTACACATTTGGCAAAGGTAGGATTTTTAAAAGATGTTAGACATGAGATTTGAGCCGTGAGAATTGAGATTTGATACAAGAGACAGCTTGTCCTTGTTTAGCGGGCAGTAAAAAATAATCCGTTGTGCGTCTTTGCGATGAGCGAACCTTACGACTTAAGCCATGAACGAATGTTATTGCGACACGGAAATTTATTTGACGTGAATTTGTGTTTGGTTTAGTAATTAAACCTACTCCTCCAAAACCTGACGCATGGCCTTCGCCTTTAATAAACACTCCTGATATTCCTTCTCGGGAACAGACTTAGCCGTAATGGCACTACCTACAGCATAGGACACATATTGCTTGGTTTCATTGTAAAGAATACTACGGATAACCACGTTGAAATCAAAATCGCCCTTAGGCGTAAAATAACCTACTGCCCCACTATACAGGCCGCGCTTAAAAGATTCCAAGGCCTCTATAATTTTCATGGCAGAGACTTTTGGTGCTCCGGTCATACTGCCCATGGGAAAAGTTTCCCTTACCAATGAAACAACATTTTTATCGGTTGCAACTGTTGCCGATACCGTGGAGATCATTTGATGCACCTGCTCAAAAGAATAGACTTTACATAATTCTTCTACCACTACACTGCCCTTTAGCGCACTTTTAGAAAGGTCGTTGCGCACCAAGTCTACAATCATAATATTTTCTGAGCGTTCTTTTTCATCGGTTTGTAAATCGTTGACATTTTGCACATCTATATCCTTGTTTTTTGAACGTGGCGCAGTGCCTTTAATAGGTTGCGAAATTACTTTTAGTCCCGTTTTTTTTAGATACCGTTCTGGACTAGCGCACATCAAATGTTTATCGAATAGTTTTAGATAGGTGGCAAAAGGTGGTTTGGATATGGAGTTTAGTTTTTTGTAGGTATGCAATGCATCTAGCTGCAAATCTTCGGCATAAAACTCCTGACAAAAATTAGCCTCATAAATATCGCCTTGATGAATATGGCCCAACATTTGGTTCACCTTAGAAAAATACTCATCCTTAAAAATTCGCATTTTAATATGGACATTGCCATCGGTGGCCTTCGTTTTATTTTGTTGTAATGTTCCATTGATTAGCGCTTCAAAATCTATCAAAATTTCATCAGCCGCCATATTCAAATAGATGAAATCGACTTTATTCCCTTGTATCCGTATTATTTTTTTAGGTTGAAAAAAATAAAGCTCAGGAAATTCTAAACCATCTAAGTTTTCGGAAGACAAGAACTCGATATCGTTTTTAAGGTCGTAAGAGAGGTAGCCAAAAATCCAATCATTTACTTGCGATTGATATTCTGCCAAATCGGAAAATCCGTGCTGGGCATCGGTAGAAATTCCCGTTAATCCATCTACAGCCAAAAGTCCGTCAAAAGAACTATACGTTCCAGTATGCCCATTACTATCCAACCACGCAACCTCATCGTATTGGCGTGACCACTCTAAAAGATTATTCTTAAAATTTTGAATATCAGAAACGGTATAACGAACAGTTTTTCTCAACTACTAGCGTATTGCATCTAAGAAAGCTTGTACCTTTTCTGAATGTTCTGAAGCCAATTCCGTATCTAAAATACCTTTCTCCATATCAAAATTATCTGAAAAACTGGGTAATGAAAAGGTATCTGTGACCAATGCACCAAAGCGTGAAAGCAATTTCTCACTTACTTCTAGGGAGCTCTGGGCTCCTCGTTTTCCGACTGATGTAGCCATTAAAAATACTTTTTGATCCCTGATAAAATCGGTATCCACTCTAGACAACCAATCGACTAGATTTTTAAAATAAGCCGATGGATTACTGTTGTGCTCGTTAACGGAGATGATAATGCCAGAAGCCTTTTGTATGTCTTCCTTAAGCGCTACCAGTTCGTTAGAAAAGCCATGCTCCTTTTCGTAATCCTCACTATACATAGGAAAAGGATAGTTGGAAAGGTTTAATAACCGAAGTTCCTGTTGGGTTATTAAAGAGGTAGTATAACGCACCAATTTATAGTTTATGGAAGTTGATGAATTACTGCCTGCAAATCCTAATATATATGACATATAGCTAATTTTTTTCAATGACGAAAATACCCCAAATACCATTGAATTGCCAGTATTTTATCTAATTTTGCCCCGCGAAACGTCTAAACCGACTCGTAATGAAGTATATAGCTTTAGAATGACCAAAGTAATCCAAAAAAATACAAGGTTATATTTTGTTGATGCCATACGTGCATGGGCAATCCTTATGATGCTTCAAGGTCACTTTTTAGACGGACTTTTGGACAATGCGTTCCGGGACGACAGTAACATACTTTTTACTGTTTGGAAATATTTTAGAGGTATCACCGCACCGGTATTCTTTACCGTTTCGGGTTTCATATTCACTTATTTGTTGATTAAAGCACCTGGAAAAGGCTGGGATAACCCAAGGGTAAAAAAAGGAATTAGACGCGGTTTTGAATTATTGATTATTGGTTATTTACTTCGCTTGAATCTTTTTGGACTTTTTAAGGCCGAAGTCTACAATTCTTTTTATCTAGTGGACGTATTGCACTGTATTGGACTATCCATACTAGGAATTATTGGGATGTATATTTTATCTGGTAATCGAAATAAATGGTTGTTGCCTGCTCTTCTGGTTGGTACTACGATTACCTTGTTTGTATTTGAACCGTGGTACAAATCTGCTAACTTTCATCTATTACCCCAATGGATCGCCAATTACTTTACCAAGGCAAATGGTTCTGTATTTACTATTTTACCTTGGTTTGGATATGCTACTTTTGGCAGTTTTGCTGCGGTACTATTCCATCGATACAAGAAAAGTTCCTATTTATATCCTGTTGCCATAGGGCTTTGTGTTAGTATAGGTGTGTTATTGATTTTTTATTCTTCCGATGCTTTCCTGGCACTAGCTCACTACGCTGACCTAAAACTCTTTGAAGCTATATTTTTCAACAACTACTTATTTATTAGACTTGGTGATGTGCTTTTAGTATTTGCCCTTTTTATGTTGGCAAGAAAGTTTCTTACGAACAAAACTGTATTGCGACTAGGGCAAAGCACCCTGTCTATCTATGTCATTCATTTTATTATACTGTATGGTAGTTTTACAGGTTTAGGGCTCTACGGGTTCTTTCATCATTCCGTGAGTCCGATTATTCTGGTTCCTGGTGCCATTTTGTTCGTTGTAGCCTGCTCTTATTTAGCTTTACGGTATGAGGATAATAAGGCTGATATCAAACTGTCTATCAATTCCTATTTTAATGTGATCAGAAAAAGAATAGAGTATGCCCTACTATACGGCTTCAGCATACTTCGGAACTTTTCCTTAAAATTGGCCAAGTTATTTGGACTGATTAAAAATTGAATCCTACCGTTTCCATTTTCGGTTCTTTCGCTTACATTGTAGAAAAATATAATATATGAGCGATATAAAATATTCCCCTATTCAAGTAGATTTAGAAAAAGACAAAAAATACGCATGGTGTACCTGCAGTCATAGTGAAAATCAACCTTTTTGCGATGGTGCGCACAGAGCACATAACAAGCCACCTTCTTTGGGTTTTAGTGTCGAAGAAGATAAGGCTGCTTTTTTATGTACGTGTAAAAAAACCAGCAATCCTCCGTATTGTGATGGGAGTCATAACAAGTAACTATTTTTTCAAGCAGCATTTGAAAATAAAAAAAGCAGCCTCGAAAAGGCTGCTTTTTTTGTTACGACTGTACCGTTACATCAAATTAAAGGTACGTATTACTTTAAATATGCAAAGCACGATCACCCGTAGCGGCCAAAGCTGCTTCTTTAACTGCCTCTGCGTAGGTTGGGTGTGCATGACTCATACGAGCAATATCCTCAGCGGATGCTCGGAACTCCATAGCGGTTACCGCTTCCGTGATTAAATCCGCGCATCTCGCACCAATCATGTGTACACCTAAAACTTCATCCGTAGTTTTATCAGCTAATATTTTTACGAATCCGTCTATATCGCCACTAGCCCTGGAACGGCCTAAGGCTCGCATAGGAAACTGGCCTACTTTATAGGCAACACCAGCTTCTTTTAATTCCTCTTCCGTTTTACCTACAGAAGCAACTTCTGGCCAAGTATACACCACGTTGGGTATCAAATTATAATCTATATGTGGTTTCTGTCCTGCCAATTGCTCGGCTACCAAAGTACCTTCTTCTTCAGCTTTATGAGCCAACATAGCACCTTTCACTACATCTCCAATGGCGTAGATATTATCCACATTAGTTTTTAAATGTCCGTCTACGGCAACTCGGCCGCGTTCGTCCAACTTCACACCGGCAGCTTCTAGATTAAGTCCTTTTGTAAAGGGACTTCTACCCACAGATACCAAGCAATAATCACCTTCAAAAACAACTTCGTTACCTTTTTTATCATCGGCTTTAACTGTAATGGTATTGCCTTTTCGCTCCACGGATTTTACTTTATGCGACAAAGCGAATTTTACCTTTTGCTTTTTCATCACCTTCATTAATTCCTTAGAAAGGGCGCTATCCATTACAGGAATAATGCGGTCCATGTATTCTACAACGGTAACTTCCGCTCCTAATCTTTTATATACCTGACCTAGCTCTAGCCCAATAACACCACCCCCAATAACGATCATGTGCTTTGGAATCTCGGTCAGCTTTAAGGCTTCAGTTGATGTGATGATGCGTTCCTTATCTACCGTAATAAATGGCAATGTAGAAGGTTTGGAACCTGTTGCGATAATAACATGTTTCGCTTCTATAGTATCTGTGCTACCATCATCTTTTGTGATGTTAACGTGTGTGGCATCCTTAAAACTACCTAAACCTTGGCGTACTTCTATTTTGTTCTTATCCATCAAAAACTCAATACCCTTGGTGGTCTGATCTACGACGGCCTGCTTACGACCTATCATTTTTTCTAGATTTATCTTTATTTCTCCCGGAATTTCAATACCGTGTTCTTCAAAATGCTTTACGGCATCTTCATAGTGGTGCGATGAATCCAATAATGCTTTAGAAGGTATACAGCCAACATTCAAACAAGTACCTCCTAGGGTAGGATATTTTTCTATTAATACAGTCTTCATTCCTAACTGGGCACAACGGATTGCGGCAACATATCCTCCAGGTCCAGAGCCTATAATGGCTACGTCATATTGATTCATATCTTATATATTTTCAAATTATTACAAAATTAATACTATTTTCTGTTTTTAAAGAGGGATTGCTGTAGAATGCTTTACCTCTTTTATGGTAAACGAACTTTGTGTACTTCCTATATGGTTAATCGCTGTAAGTTTGGAAACCATAAAGTTTCGATAATCGGCCATATCCCTAACCACTATTTTTAACAGATAATCATAATCTCCACTCAAATGATGACACTCCACTACCTCTTCAAGTTTTAAAACTTCGCGCTCAAATTGTTTAATATTCTCCCTCGTATGTTGTACCAGTTTTATATGGCAGAATACAATAAAAGTCTTGTCTACTTCAACTTTACCTACCAGGGCTACATAACTTTTAATAGTCCCAGACTTTTCCAAACGCTTAATTCGCTCATAAACAGCAGTGGTAGAAAGTCCAAGTTGATGGGCATATTCCTTGGTGGTCTTTTTACAATCTTGTTGCAAAAGGCCTAATAGTTTCAAGTCAATAGCATCTAGCTTCATAATGAATAGGGTTCTTTTAAATGAATACAACGCACAACATATCCGTTATATTTTCTAAAATTACTATAAATATAGTTTTATATTCTGTATTTATCAATTACCATTGACAATTAATCAGGCATACCTTAAATTTACTTGTAAAATATACTATCATGAGTAAGAAAGCAGCAAACGATTTACAAGATTTACAATACTTTGGAGAGTATGGAGGCGTTAACCCCTCTATTTCTGATTCCTCTACATATACCTTTCTATCGGCCAAAACCATGTTCGATACCTTTGAAGGCAATACGGAAGGCTGTTATCTTTATAGTAGGCATTCTACTCCTTCCAACTTATATTTAGGAGAAGCACTTGCAGCATTGGAAGGTACCGAGGCTGCAAACGTTACCGCAAGTGGAATGGGTGCCATCACGGCCGTAATCCTGCAACTGTGTAATGCAGGTGACCATATTGTGAGTAGCAGAACCATTTATGGGGGCACTTATGCTTTTATGAAAAACTTCCTTAAAAAGTTCAATATCGAAACTACTTTTGTGGACATTACCGACATGGATGCGGTTGCAAAGGCAATCACGCCAAAAACTAAAATGATCTATTGCGAAAGTGTGAGTAATCCATTATTGGAGGTTGCTGATATTTCGGCCTTGGCTAAAGTTTCCCATAAAAATGAAATTCCATTAGTAGTAGATAATACCTTTTCGCCCTTAACTATTCGTCCCGCATCCTTAGGAGCAGCTATTGTTATCCATAGCCTAACCAAGTTCATCAACGGGACTAGCGATTGTGTTGCTGGGGTTGTTTGTGGTACAACTGATTTTTGCCTGAGTCTAAAAGATGTAAACAATGGCGCAGGAATGCTTTTGGGTAGTACGTTGGATAGTCAACGAGGAGCATCAATCCTTAAAAATATGCGCACCCTGCATATAAGAATACAAAAACACAGCGAAAATGCGCTGTTTCTTGCAGAAAAGTTTGAAGGGGACGGATTACGAGTTGTTTATCCCGGACTTTCCTCCCACCCCGGACATTTAAAAATGAAAGATCAAATGATTCCTCAATATGGATTTGGAGGTCTTATAACGCTAGATGTTGGTTCTTTGGAAAATGCAAATGCCCTCATGGAATTGATGCAAGACAAAAAATTAGGGTATTTGGCCGTGAGTTTAGGATTCTACAAAACATTATTTAGCGCGCCCGGGAGTTCAACTTCCTCTGAAATTCCTGAAGAAGAACAGAAAGAAATGGGACTGAGCGACGGATTAATTCGTTTTTCCATAGGGTTGGACAATGATATCCAAAGAACCTATGAGCAGATGAAGCAATGTATGGAACAACTAGAAATTCTAGGTAATGAGACTTTAATTAGGCAATAACCAGTTGGAATAAGGTTTGCACAACCGTGTCTTAAGTTGTAATATTACAGGAAACCAAACCAATAATAGATGGCTAATAAAAACCCGAATAAACACCGACAGAACGAAAATATTGTCGAAAACAAAGAGCTAAGTATCTGGGAAGCACTAATTCCCGTTATAGTTCTCGTGGCAATGTTGGCGTATAACGTTTATGTTTTTGGGGATGATGCGTTAAGCGGGTCCAATCAGTTTGTTTTATTATTGGGTGGCGCTGTAGCTGCAATCGTAGGATTTAGCAATAAGGTTTCCTATAAAACAATGATTGCAGAAGTTGCCGAAAACGTAAAATCCACCACGGGAGCATTACTTATCCTTTTAATGGTAGGTGCGCTTGCAGGCACATGGTTGATAAGCGGTATTATCCCCGCCATGATTTATTACGGACTCCAAATCTTGAATCCTACTATATTTCTTGCAGCCTGTGTTATTATTTGCGCCATTATCTCTATCGCAACCGGAAGCAGCTGGACAACATCGGCCACGGTAGGTATTGCATTAATAGGCATTGGAGATGCCTTAGGCATTTCATTGGGAATGACCGCTGGCGCTGCACTTTCAGGCGCATATTTTGGAGATAAATTATCGCCTTTGAGTGATACAACAAACTTGGCACCAGCCATGGCAGGCGGCGAACTCTTTAGTCATATCAAATACATGACCATAACAACGATTCCTACGATATTGATTACACTGACCGTTTTCATCATTATCGGATTGAATCTTGAAACTTCGGGAACTGCGGATATAGACGGTATTTTAAAATCAATAGAAGCAAGTTTTAATATTAGCGGATGGTTATTTATTGTTCCGCTTGTGGTTATCTTTTTAATAATCAAAAAAACACCTCCCTTGGCGGCACTGCTCATTGGAACGCTTCTTGGCGGGGCTTTTGCATTATTTTTTCAGCCAGATATCGTGGCAGGGATTACCAACGCAAAGGAACTCACTTTTGAATCGGGTTATAAGGGCATACTAAAGGCTATTACTGTAAATACGACTATTCCCACGGACAATGAAGCATTGAGCGACCTGTTCACGGCTAAAGGCATGGCAGGTATGCTAGGCACCATTTGGCTTATTGTCTGCGCTATGGTGTTTGGGGGTATTATGGATGGTATTGGTGCTTTGGCCCGTATCAGTTCCTCCCTTTTAAGTATGGCAAAAACTACCTTTGGACTCTTTTCAAGTACCGTAGCAAGCTGTTTGGCCTTAAACGTAACGGCTTCCGACCAATATCTGGCTATTGTAGTACCTGGAAAAATGTTCGCAAAGGCCTATGCAGATAGAGGTTTAGCACCAGAAAATCTAAGCCGAACCCTAGAGGATTCAGGTACGGTCACCTCTGTTCTGATTCCTTGGAATACCTGTGGCGCATATCATAGTGGCGTATTGGGGGTTAGCGTATCAGATTATTTTGTATTTGCTATTTTTAATTGGTTAAGTCCGATTATGACTTTGATTTTTGCAGGATTAGGGATTAAGATCAAGCAATTGACCAGCAAGGTTACGGAAGCGTAAAAATAATATCAGCTATTCCAGTTCACTAAAAATAGCTTCAAGATTTACCAAGGTCTTATTTTGGTTGCACCCTAATTAATACCTTATGGATTTTTGATTTCAAAGAGGCTAGAGCAAAGCAACTCCCAAAAGAATACTAATTTGATTATTTACTTCCAAAAACCCTTACATTTCCATCTATTATTTTTTAATTTCACAGTATAATTTATAAAGACAACAAAATGGCTTCAATTACATTAAAAGGAAACGCTATACATACATTGGGTACACTACCTGCAGCAGGTAGTAAAGCTCCCGAATTTCAATTGACTACAAACGATCTGGCTACCGTAAAACTTTCGGATTACAAAGGTTCTAGAGTAGTACTTAATATCTTCCCAAGTGTGGATACAGGTACTTGTGCACAATCTGTAAGACAATTTAATACGGAAGCTGCAGAATTGGATAATACCATTGTGCTTTGTGTATCCAAAGATCTACCTTTTGCACAAGCACGTTTTTGCGGTGCTGAAGGGATTGAAAATGTTGAAATGCTTTCAGATTTTAAAGACGGTAATTTCGGAAAGGCCTATAATGTTGAGTTTACAGATGGCCCATTGGCCCCTTTGCATTCCAGAGCCGTTGTGGTTGTAGATGAAAAAGGAACTGTTTTGTACTCAGAACAGGTACCAGAAATCGTAGACGAACCCAACTACAAGGCCGCATTGGAAGCCTTAATGGCCTAGAAAGTTGTATTTTATTATGCCTAAAGAGTCCTTTCTAGTAAATAGAATAAAAAGTGTTGGCTTCGCTATTCGCGGAGCCATACTTTTGATACGTTCGGAAGCGAGCATAAAAATTCAGGTTTGTCTAGGGTTGATTATGACCGCTGCCGGTTTTTATTTTGATATCAGCACAACGGAATGGATTATGCAACTTTTTGCCATTGCCCTTGTTTTGGGTACCGAAGGTATGAACACCGCTGTAGAAAAATTATGCGATTTTGTACAACCGGAATTTGATGAAAAAATAGGTTTTATTAAGGATATTTCTGCCGGCGCCGTCATGCTGGTTTCCATAGTGGCCAGTATTATTGGTTGCATGATATATATTCCCAAAATTTTTTAAACCCACAATACAGACCGCTTAGGTCGTAAATTTGTAATTTAGCCCCCAGAATAAATCGTTTCATGGCAAAGAAGGCAACCAAAAGAAAGCCCACACCTACTAAAAAGAAAACTCCCTTACTCTTGTCTAAACAGAACAAGATCATATTGGGTAGCCTTTTAGCACTTTTTAGCATTGCCCTGTTCTTCTCGTTCATCTCCTTTTATTTTACCTGGCAAGAGGATCAAAGCATGTTAACGGAATTCAAGGATCGTAACGAACAAGCAAAGAATCTCTTAAATAAATTTGGTGCCAGTGTAAGCCACTTTTTTGTTTACAAAGGCTTTGGAATATCAGCTTTGATTTTTCCTATTTTGCTTTGTTTAAGTGGTATCTATATGTTTTTGGGCTTAGATAAGAAAGGGCTCCTTAAAAAATGGATATGGGGACTTATCTTCATTATATGGATTTCAGTCACCCTTGGTTTTTTTGCCACGGACAGTCCACTCCTAGGTGGTTTAATAGGATATGAAATAAACGATTTCCTTCAGGACTATGCCGGAAAAATTGGCGTACTTCTTCTCTTGGTTTTTGGTCTTGTTTTTATAGCCGTGCGCTTATTTAAACTTACACCAGAAGGTGTCGCATCATTTTTTAAATCGAAACAAGAGGCCTTAACGTCAGAATTTAAATCGTCACGTAAAACAAAGTCCAAAACGGAAGAAATGCTACCAGTTGGCTTGGACGAGGAACCTGTAGTTATTGACACCTATACCCATAAAACAGAAATTCCACATTTAGAAAAAGAACCTATTGCTACCGATTTTGAAATTACAGTTCCCACAGAGCCAGAGGAAGAGGAGCCAACCTTAAATATGGAAGTGGAGCATGTTGTGGAGGAACAGGAAGAATTAGATGTACTCGCAAATAAACTAGTAGACGATTTTGGAGAATTTGATCCTACCTTAGAATTAGGCAACTACAAATTCCCAACCATAGAACTCTTGGATCCACACGGAGTAACGGGCGGCATTACCATAAACCAAGAAGAATTAGAAGAAAATAAAGATAAGATTGTTGAAACCCTAAAAAACTATAAAATTGGTATTGCCCAAATAAAAGCCACCATAGGTCCAACGGTAACCTTATACGAAATTGTACCAGAAGCAGGGGTTCGTATTTCCAAAATAAAAAACTTAGAAGACGACATTGCACTTTCTTTAGCAGCATTAGGAATACGTATTATTGCTCCAATACCAGGAAAGGGGACCATTGGAATCGAGGTACCTAATAAAAATGCTAGTATCGTTTCTATGCGTTCGGTAATAGCCTCCAAAAAATTTCAAAACGCCGAGATGGAACTGCCTATTGCCTTTGGAAAGACAATTAGCAACGAAACCTTTGTGGTAGATCTTGCTAAAATGCCGCACTTGCTAATGGCAGGTGCTACTGGACAAGGAAAATCAGTTGGTCTTAATGCGGTATTGACTTCACTATTATATAAAAAACATCCTGCTGAGGTTAAGTTTATTTTAGTAGATCCAAAAAAGGTAGAACTTACGCTTTACAATAAGATAGAACGTCATTTCCTAGCTAAACTACCAGATTCTGAAGAAGCTATTATTACAGACAATACGAAAGTGATTCACACCCTTAATTCGCTCTGTATTGAGATGGATAATCGCTATGAGCTATTAAAACTGGCCATGGTACGTAATTTAAAGGAATACAATACAAAATTTAAGGCTAGAAAACTGAATCCGAATGACGGACATAAGTTCTTACCTTATATCGTTTTGGTTATCGATGAGTTTGCAGATCTGATAATGACTGCCGGAAAAGAAGTGGAAACTCCGGTTGCTAGACTCGCACAACTCGCCAGGGCAATAGGCATACACTTGATAATTGCCACGCAACGGCCATCAGTAAATGTAATTACAGGGATTATAAAAGCCAACTTCCCAGCACGATTGGCATTTAGGGTAACTTCAAAAATAGATTCTAGAACCATTCTTGATGCCCAAGGTGCGGACCAACTTATAGGACGTGGGGATATGCTATTTACCCAAGGTAACGAAGTTACACGCATACAATGCGCTTTCGTAGATACACCGGAAGTAGCTAAAATTACAGAATATATTGGTAGCCAGCGTGCCTATCCAGAAGCATATGAACTGCCGGAATATGTAGGTGAGGATTCTGGCACGAGTGTTGATAATAATATTTCTGAACGTGACGCCAAATTTCGTGAAGCAGCAGAAGTCATTGTGATTGCACAACAGGGCTCTGCTTCTTTGATACAAAGAAAATTAAAGCTTGGTTACAATCGCGCGGGCCGTATAGTTGACCAACTGGAAGCAGCTGGCATCGTTGGGCACTTTGAAGGTAGCAAGGCAAGGCAAGTACTGGTTCCGGACCTCGTAGCGCTGCAGCTACTATTGGATAGCGAATAAGCATACTGGGTGTGGGAATATTGGCAAAGAAAAAATAATAAAAAAGGATAGTAGCTTTCAGTATTTAATAGTTAGAAAATAGATTTAGATAGATGAAAAAATTAGGTATAGTATTCGCATTTTTATTGGTTGCTAGCATTTCCCATGCACAAAACTCCACCAAGGCAAAGGCTTTATTGGACGAGGTGTATGCCAAGGTCAAAAGCTATGATAATATCTTTGTGGACTTTAAATTTGACCTAAACAACGCAGAAGCGGATATTAACCAAGAAACACGTGGCGATGTTACCTTAGCTGGAGAAAAGTATATTTTTAACTATCTGGGGTCACAGCAATTGTATGACGGTAGAAAAGTCTATACCATCGTACCAGAAAATGAAGAAGTGACCATTGAAGATTTATCTGAGGATGAAAATTCCATGTCACCTTCAAAAATGCTTACGTTTTATAGAACAGGGCACAATTATGCGATGGATATATTGCAAAACGTACAAGGAAGAAAAATCCAATATGTAAAACTAACCCCTATCGATTCAGATACCGAAATAAAGTCTAGATTATTAGGCATAGATATCGAAACAAAGCATATCTATAAGCTTATTGAAACAGGCAAAAACGGCACGAAAACTACCATTACTGTTAATTCTTTTAAAACAAATCAACCTTTATCAAAAACCTTATTTACTTTTGATGAAGCAAAGTATAAGGAAAAAGACTACTACATCATTAGAAATTAGAACATTTGAGAATTCTAGATCGGTATATACTATCAAGGTTCGTTTTTAATTTTATCAGCTCGTTTGTAATATTGATGTTCATATTCATATTTCAAACGATTTGGCTTTTTATAGACGATTTGGCTGGAAAAGGTCTTGATATCGTCATTATAGGTAAATTCCTTTTTTATTTAATACCAGACCTTACAGAAAAAGTACTTCCCTTAACCGTACTACTTTCTTCTATACTCACTTTTGGAACATTGGCAGAAAACTATGAGTTTGCAGCTATGAAAGCTTCTGGGATTTCCTTGCAGCGTGCCATGGTAAGCTTAATTATCTTTGTAACCCTACTAGGTGGTGTTACTTTCTTTTTTGCTAATAACGTTATTCCCCTCTCTCAACGAAAAATATTCAACCTTAGACGAAATATCGCAAAAATAAAACCCGCAGTTGCCGTAGCTGAAGGTGTATTTAGCGATTTTGAAGGCGCAGACATGAATATTAAGGTTGATGAAAAATATGGTGATAACGATCGCTTTTTACGCAATGTGATCATCCATCAAAAAGGTAAGAACAACATCAACACTACCGTAATAAAGGCAAAAACAGGGGAATTAAAGAGCGATGAAAATTCTGATATCTTACAATTACTACTCACAGATGGTCACTATTATGAGGATATTGTCACCAAAAACAACAAGAATAAACTAAAATTTCCATTCGCACAGGCCAATTTTGATACGTATATCATGAATATTGATTTATCAGAATTCAATAATGTTGATTTGGACGAAGAGCGCGATATTAGTACGGCCAAAATGAAAAACATCTCTAGACTTACCTTGGATATAGATTCCATAAAAAAAGATAATTTTAGGATTGTAAGGGCCTTCTCCAAAAATATAAACGCTAGATCTGGTATTTTTGTGCCTTTAGAACCTAAGGACACTACCACCGTAAAAAATAAAGCCAGCCTAAAGAAGGACTCTATACTAGCTAGTAAAATAAAAGCGATTAAGGAAGACCCGGTAAAGCAAGACTCCATAAAGGCAGATATCCTTCATATATTTCCAGAATGGCAAAGAATTCAGGTGATGAATAACGCAAAAAATGATATCACAGGTATTTTAGGTTCTATTCGAGGCAAAAAGGAGGAGATGGAAAATAGATATAAGAATTATAACCTTCATATCTTATCGCTTCATAGCAAATATGCATTGGCCTTTTCCTGTATAATTCTATTTTTTGTAGGTGCTCCATTAGGTGCGATTATTCGAAAGGGAGGACTAGGGCTGCCAATGGTCATTGCTATTGTACTGTTTTTAGTGTACTATTTTATTGGGGTATTCGCAGGAAATTATGCAAAGGAAGGAAATATAAATCCTATTTTAGGAGCCTGGTTAGCTACATTGATTATGTTACCCTTAGGTATTTGGTTTACAAAAAGGGCTACAGAAGATAAGGGAATGATGAACTTTGGTATCATCACAGATTTTTTCCAAATGATATTCAAAAAATTCAAGAAAAAGAAAGTTGATGATAACGAAAATGCAACATAACATACAATTAGATACCATAAGCGACGCAATTGCAGATATTCAAAAAGGGAAGGTCATCATTGTTGTTGACGATGAAAACCGAGAAAACGAAGGAGATTTTTTAGCCGCTGCTGAACTCGCAACACCGGAGACCGTTAACTTTATGGCTACACATGGAAAGGGGCTTATTTGTGCTCCGCTGACAGAAGGTAGATGCAAAGAACTTGGACTCCATATGATGGTAACTAACAACACAGACCCTATGGAAACCGCATTTACAGTGTCCGTAGATCTTAGGGGAAAAGGAGTTACTACAGGAATTTCAGCTTCAGACAGAGCTATGACCGTTTTAGCCCTTACAGAAACAGAAACCAAGCCGCACGATTTAGCAAGACCAGGACACATATTTCCTTTGGTAGCCAAAGAAGGTGGTGTTCTTAGACGTACGGGACATACCGAAGCAGCAATAGATTTTGCACGCTTAGCAGGATTACAGCCAGCAGGTATTATTGTGGAAATCATGAATGAAGATGGATCCATGGCCCGTTTACCGCAACTTATTAAGGTAGCTAAAAAGTTCGATTTAAAGATTGTTTCCATTGAGGATTTGATAGCCTATAGGATGGAGCACGATAGCCTTATCGATAAAGAAACCGATTTCGAAATTATGACTCGTTTTGGTGAATTTAGGTTGCGCGCTTACAAGCAAACGACAAACAATCACGTGCATATTGCGCTGACAAAAGGGATATGGAGCAAGGAAGATGAAGTGCTTACACGCATTAATTCTACCTTGGTAAACAATGATATTCTAGGTACGCTGACCAATAGTCCCGATGAGAAATTGGAGAATATGTTCAAGGCGATAAATAAAGAGGGAAAAGGGGCGATTGTTTTTATCAACCAAGATTCAGAGTCTCTGAACCTATTATCGCGCCTAGCAGAACTTAAAGAGCTGCAAAAACAAGGGATTCACAAAGCACCTAAAATAGAGATGGATTCAAGGGACTTCGGTATTGGGGCACAAATACTGCACGATTTAGGTATTACCAAAATGAAGTTACTGACCAATAGCCAACAGTCCAAAAGAGTTGGAATTGTTGGTTACGGATTGGAAATTGTGGATTACGTTTCGTATTAATTTAATCGATTAACACTTTTGTAATAACCCGCGCCATAGTTTTAGCTCTTTTAGCAACATCTTCCTTGGTCCAACTTAGTTTTATCAAGGAGGATATCGTCCTCCCCATCCATGCATCTGACTTTGAAAAATCTGCTTTGCTATAATCCGGAAGTCCGTCAATAATTTCTTGTGGAAACTTACCTAGTGTCTTCAAGTTGGTTAAATGTTCCCATTTACGGTAATAGTGCCAGTTGTTATCGTACCAATAAAAACAAACGTCCAAACCAGCTTCTCCAAGCGCTTTGTGTGCTTTTTTGGTTAATTTCTCCGTCGGTAAAAAGAAGTTCAGAAAGGAATAATTCTCCACACCACCTTCTGGTACGCGTCTAAAAGTTACGCCGTCGATACCGGTCAATGCTTCCCTTAAAGAAGTGTAATTTTCCTTTTGAATGGCTATAAATTCGTCCAATCGCTGTACTTGAGCACAACCAACTGCTGCATTGAGTTCAGAAATTCTATAATTATACCCCAAAAATGGATGACTTTCCGCTCCCCTGTCATTTCCAAAGTGGTCATGTCCGTGGTCAGAGTAGTGATCCGAATTTTTGTAATACGTTTCGTTGTTGGTTATCATGGCACCACCCTCACCACAAGTAATTGTTTTTACAAAATCAAAAGAAAAACAGCCTAAGTCTCCGTAACTACCCAAGGGCTTTCCTTCGTAAGTTCCGCCAATTGCCTGGCAAGCATCCTCTAACAACAATACATTATGCTTTGAGCAAATAGCTTTCAAAGCCGATAAATCTGCCATAGATCCGCACATATGAACCGGCATTACCACTTTGGTCTTAGCTGTAATCGCTTTTTCTACCGCTTTCGGGTCTAAAGTCAAGGTATCATCAATATCTACTAAAATAGGAATTGCGCCAATGGCCAAAATCGATTCAAAACTCGCTACAAAGGTAAACGTGGGCATGATTACTTCGTCCCCTGCTCCGATTCCTGCAGCTTGTAAAGCTACGGTGAGTGCCGCTGTGCCACTACTGAGTAATTGTGCATAGTTGGTCTGCATGCGCTCTGCTATTGCTTTTTCCAACTCCTTTGCTTTCCAATGGCCCTTTCGCATTCCGTCGAATCCGTAACGCATCAATACACCGGAATCCAATACATCTTGCACCTGTGCTTTTTCTGCTTCCCCAAATAATTCAAATCCTGGCATCTGTCTGTCTGTTTTAAGCTGTCGTAACTGTCTAGAATAGCTACTTTTCAAAGTTACGACACAAATTCAAATTCAAAAACAAGTTCAGGCTTAAGTTCAGGTTTAAAAATAACTACAAGCTATCTTGTTTTTTACTTGGACGACTAAGTTATAAACGTCAACAGTCATCTCTTAAGAGTTTACCTACCTACTGCTTAAACCACATACGATTAATTAAAAAACCAAAGCTTTACAGCCATAATTACGACCATGACTACTAAAAAATATTTTATGAATCCGTCTCCTTTTTTTACCGAAAACCGGCTAGCGAACCACGCACCACTTCCGTTACCTATGGCCAAAATAAGGCCTATTTTCCAATTGACTTTATCGTTGAAGGCAAAAACAGCTAGGGCAGAAATCATGTATAAAAATACCACCGCTACTTTGGTAGCATTAGAGCGAACCAAAGACATTCTGTTCACATAATGCAAGAACAGCATCATTAAGAATCCGAGTCCAGCATTAATAAAACCACCATAAATTCCAAAAAAGAAAAAAGCGATGATGCCCAACCAAAGGTATTTTCCGGTAAGGCGCTCCTCCAAATGAACGATGCTCATTTTAGGGCTAAAAATTATAATAAACACCACAGCTATCATGACCAAAGCTAAGATGCGGTTAAACACCTCGCCGGTAATATCTACTGCGATATAGGCACCGATTATAGAACCAAAAAAAGCTGCAATTCCTAAATATACATTAAACGGAAACGTAGAAACCCCTTTGCTTTTAAACCCTGCCGTAGCCATTGCCGTTTGCACTACAATAGCAACACGATTGGTTCCGTTCGCTATATTCGATGGCAGTCCTATAAAAATCAAGAAAGGAAGCGCTAGCAAAGAGCCACCTCCGGCTACCGTATTTATAAAACCTACCACAAAGCCAACCAAAACAAGCAAAGGGTATTGGTACCATTCTTCCATCTTGCAAAAATAAGGTTTGGAATGGGATTTATCCCGTTGAATAGCCAACCTTATTTATAGCAAAACAAAGCTATAACATCAACGATAAACAAATAAACTTAACTATTTGAATATTAAATAATAACTTGAAATAATAACTTCATAGTGATATACAAATAAAAAAAGCCTCACGAGTATCGTGAGGCTTTTTATTGCGGAGGAAGAAGGGATTCGAACCCTCGGAAGCTTACACTTCACAAATCCGGAGATTTGCTACATTAGACCACTCTGCCATTCCTCCATAATTTTAAAACTAGTAGTATAACGAGCGTAGGTTTGGTTTAGTATTTTACGATTAAAAAAAATCATTTTGAAGTAGAAACTCATTTCCACTTAGCGAGAACCTCAACCAAAATATTTACCCCGTAAAAACCATCAACTTACAATGCTTAAGTCTCTTTGGTTGCTAACTTTTTAAACTGTTTGTAGATGAATTTCTTTTCTTCTAAGCTAAACTCCTTATCCTCGAACCAGTCGTAGGCAGCAATTTTTTCATTTTCGATTTGGGCTTTTCGAATCGCCTCCAAAGACACCAAATGCCAGTGCAAGCCTCTTTGCCTAGAAACGGAATAGCCCACATCTTCGGTGATATAGGAGATTCGTGGTTCATTAAACAGCTTTACGCCGTTTTTGAGTACGGCCAAAGTTTTAGTAAGTGCTACGACTTCCGAAAAGGAATAGCGTATAAAATCCGCAAAGCCGTTTTGTTTTGCGTTATAGACCTTGTCCCCTATTTCCAATTTTTTCATGCGCTTTTAAAGTCGGCAAAAATAGGGGCTTCAACCACTAGCACACAAGACGCCCATGCATTTGTTATCAACAAAAAAGCAACAGCATACCGAAACCCTAATAAAACGGAATACACAACAAGGGAAATATCGATTTACAAACCTAGATTTCTTTTACCCGAGCATACTCAAAACCAAGAAACAGTCCTTACTTTTAAACAAGTGATTGGTATTCTTCTTAAGAAACCTTCTAATTAGTTTATATTCGATACTCGATTAACATATCATGCTATCCTTATGAAAATTTCCCAACCCATTACACTATATAGTGTTTTGTGTGTGCTACTCCTCAGCGCATGCAAGCAGCCTTCCAGAGTTGAGAAAATAATTCCTACCTCTACCCCACCGAATATCGTTATTATATATGCCGATGATTTAGGCTACGGAGAACTTGGCGCATACGGTGCTACAAAATTAAAAACACCAAACCTTGATAAACTGGCCCATGGTGGAATGCGTTTCACCAATGGTTATGCCTCTTCCGCTACCTGTACCCCTAGTCGTTATGCCTTGCTAACAGGCACCTATCCATGGCGAAATAAAAGCGCCAAAATTTTACCTGGTACCGCCCCATTAATTATTGACACAGCGCAATTAACTATCCCCAAATTACTAAAAGCAAAAGGATATCAAACGGGTATCGTTGGTAAATGGCATTTAGGATTAGGGAACGGAAACGTAGATTGGAACCAACACATAAGTCCAGGTCCCAAGGAAGTGGGTTTTGACCATAGTTATATTATGGCTGCCACGCAAGACAGAGTACCCACGGTATATATACAGAACGGAAAAGTCGACAATTTAGACCCCAACGACCCCATTGATATAAGCTATCAACAAAATTTTGAAGGCGAAGTTACCGGAAAGGAAAATCCTGAACTCTTAAAAATGAAACCTTCCCACGGTCATGATAACAGTATCGTAAACGGTATTTCCCGTATCGGATATATGAAGGGTGGGAAAACTGCCAAATGGATAGATGAGGATATGGCAGACCACTTTTTACAAAAAGCGCAGCAGTATGTAAAAAGTAATAAGAATAAGCCTTTTTTCTTGTATTACGCCTTACAACAACCGCATGTTCCACGCACACCACACCCAAGATTCGTTGGGTCTTCTGGTATGGGTCCGCGTGGGGACGTTATCGTAGAGGCAGATTGGTGTGTGGGTGAGTTTATTAAAACTTTAGAGCAAGAAGGACTCTTGGAAAACACTTTAATCGTATTTAGTAGTGATAATGGACCGGTTGTGGACGATGGCTATCATGACAATTCTGTAGAAAAATTGGGAGACCATAGCCCAGCCGGAGCTTTGAGAGGCGGAAAGTATAGTTTGTTCGAAGCAGGTACACGGGTGCCCTTTATCACCTATTGGAAAGGTACCATACAACCAGGGGTTTCCGATGCGTTGGTATCGCAACTAGACCTCCTTAGCTCTATAGCCAACTTCGCAGGTAGCAATCAAAAAGGACAGGATAGCCAAAATCTTTTGGATACCTTTTTAGGCAAAAGTAATACCGGCCGTAAAGAACTTATTCTAGAAGCTACTTCCAGAACCGCCTTTAGAAAAGGGGATTGGGCCATGATACCGCCCTACAAAGGTAGAAGAGTAAACACCTCTGTAAATATTGAACTTGGAAATGATACGATTTACCAACTCTATAATCTTAAAGATGATTTAGGTCAACAAAATAATATGGCAGAAACCTATCCAGAGAAACTTGCTAAAATGATTACCGCCTATGAGGCTATTCTACGCGAAAAGCCAAAAAAGATTGAAGTACCTGACTTAAAGTGAAACTAGATTTAAGAATCTGATCTCCTGTCCGCCTATGAACTCAATGGCTTACGGAAGCTGAAATCGACATAATTGAACTTAGTTAAGCGCTTATAAAAACAACCAACATGTTTCCTTTTAATGCCACTAAACGAACATCTTTCGCGGGTACATTCACCAAAATAATTTTAAGCTACCCACCTTTCTAATCAACCATAGTGCGCTGCAAGAAACACTTAACTAGTATTGATCCTGGTGGGTAATTTCTGAACATAAGAGTAGTATAACCACCTATATCCATGGCATGGGTTAGTGCATCTCATCCCAGCTTCTAGCCTACCGCATTCCCGTTCAGCGAATAGTCAAGCAATAAGACACTTTACTGCCAATACATGCGTTTGCTACAGAACGAAATTGGGTATTTGAAGACTCTTTTTGTTTTAATCCCACACGAAAATCATATATGAAACGCATCATCCTAAACACAAAAAACAGAAGTTCCTTTTGGAAATACACCCTACTTTCAATTTTTACAGCCTGCCTTACTGCCTGCAGTGAGGATTCTGTTTCCGACGTTTTGGATAGCGCAGCAGACCCGATAGAAGATGGCTTGGATGGTAATCCAAATCAACCTTTCAACGCAGATATCAACGGTGACGGGGAGCTCAATATTTTAATTTTGGGAACCAGTCAATCTATAAGTGTTGGAACAGAACCTTTTTTACCGGACAATATAGCCCTTGAATTAAGCAATATTCTAACTGAGGATACAAATACCACAGCCACAATTTATGTGGAAGCAGAAGACATTTATAGGAGTAAAGTAGTGTCTACGGCGTTAGGATCGTCAGGAAACGAATCCAATTATACCTATTATAGCCATTCACTAATGCAATACTATTATTGGCCAGAGGGAATGGATACTCGTATGCAGAAGCTCTCCGGAAATGGGAATAAAGATTGGGATTATGTTGTTATTGCAGCAGACCCTTATATGGTCTCTACCCTACCTGGATATTATTCACTGGGTGTAAATAAAATTGCGGCTAAAGTAGCGGAAGGCGGTGCTAAACCTTTGCTTATGATGATGTGGCCCAAGGAACAAACCTCCTTAGCATCCATAGCCCATTTTGAAGAGTTTACCTACCGCACGGCAGAAGGTGCAAAAGTAGCTCTACAAACCGTACCCGCAGGATTAGCTTGGCAATCCCTTTCAAGCGAAAAAAAGGATGAAAGCGCACTGCATCCATCACCTAACGGAGCATACACCGCAGCAGCCTCTATATATTCTCAACTTTATGGGAAAAGTGCTTCCGAATCTAGTTATACTTATGATGCTGCGATTGCGGAAACTGTATTAGCATCCATTAAAAGTGCTGATAACGATACGAATTTCTCAGGAGCACGTACGTTTATCTCTCCGTTTTCTAGTTGTGGTATCGATGATACTATAATTCATTTTAATCATACAGGTACCAGTACGGAAAATGGTATTATGAGAGGTTTGAACTGGGTTTTTGGAAAATCGGAGCAACAACTGGAACGTTACGGACCTTCGCCCATCAATTTTAACTTTGGAAGGGCAAATACTAATTTTGAAGCAAACAAGCGCTACAAGGTTGATGTGGCTGCATTTGATTTTTCCTTTGGGTTTCCTATGCAAGATGGTTCCACTACCGGCAATATTTCACAATTATACGGTATTGATAAAAGAAATTCGCAACGAGAAAACGGAACGGACTTAGGAGTTGCTTTACACATGGTACGCGAATCTGAATTACCTACTGCAAGAGCGGTTCCTATACGAACTTTATTAGCACAACTTAAAGAAATGAATATCCTAGAATCTGCTTACAGCGATAATTGGCACCTAAACCGTGATTTGGATAAAGCCGCCGCAGGGTTTATGTATACAATACTTACAGGAAATTGCGATTTGGGAGAAGAACCTGCGGATAAGGCCTCAGGTGCGTGGAAGTCCTGGGCAGCACATAAAATTGGTTATGAAACAGCATGGAACCTAATGTATTTGGATGGGAACGCTCCAAGCTGTC
>CAZMUV010000045.1:0-28579 GCA_964569345.1 uncultured Maribacter sp.
CAAAGAAATTTATATCGAACAAGATTTTGAAGTGGTAAACGATTCGGTATTCCTACTGAAACGAGACTACATGATGAGTGATTTTAGTTTTCAGAAAAAAGAGGAATCGCGTGGGGTATATGGTAAGCGAACAACTGTTTATGGCGGCTATACGTTTGATCAAAAGCAGTCCAAGGAATTCTACAAAACGGAAAGTAACCCCTATGATCCTATTGTCCAAAATCGCGATAGTACCTTTTGGCAAAACAGCCGGCTGGAAGTTTTGAATAAAGACGAACAAGGTATTTACCAGCTACTGGACACACTCCAGACCGTCCCTAAATTCAACATGTTTTATGATGTTGTAAGTATCCTCGGTTCCGGCTATGTTGAAATTGATAAATGGAATATGGATATTGGCAGTATATACGATTTCTGGGGGTACAATGAAGCTGAAGGTTTGCGCGTACGATTAGGTGCCAGAACTTATTTTGGCGAAAATGATCCATGGCGTCTAGAAGGATACGGCGCTTATGGGTTTAGCGATAAAAAATTTAAATATGGCGCATCTGGAAAGTTCTTATTAGATCCAAAGAGCAGATTGATTCTCTCGGGAGGTAAGCGACGTGATGTGGAACAATTGGGGGGTAGTCTTACAGCTACTAATGATGTGTTGGGCAGGAGTATAGCTTCCTCGGCTATTTTAACGGTTGGGGCCAATAATAGATTGTCGAATATTGACTTGAGCGGTCTTAGCATAGAAATAGAACCTGTAACCAATTTGAGGATAGCCATAGGGGGAACCTTTCGAAATCTGAGTTCGGCCTTGCCAGCTGCTTTTAGCCTTGACTATGTTGATGCCGACTCGCCTACTGGGGTGTCTTCGGAAATAAAGCAGTTGGATTTTCAGACGGTATTGATTTATTCCCCGGGAAAACGAACTATTGGTTACGGTGTAGAGCGTCGCGACATCAATGATGAATATAGTACCTTGTTATTAAAGTATACCAAAGGAATCGATGGTATTTGGGATAGTGATTTCAACTACAGTAAGCTGCAATTTTCGTATACGCAACCATGGCAAGTAGGAGGATTTGGGCGTCTAACCAGCACCGTAGAGATTGGTAAAATCTTTGGGGATGTTCCCTTAGGCTTGTTGAATGTAGTGCCTGGTAATCAGACGCTTTTTTCGAACTATGGTACTTTTCCCAATCTTGATTTTTATGAATTCGTTACAGACACCTATACCGCTGTACATTTGGAACATAATTTCAATGGGCGTATATTTTCACGAATACCTTTTCTCCGAAAGCTTGATTTAAGGGAGATTATAGGTTTGCGCGGAGTTTGGGGTGAATTGTCCGATTCAAATATTGCTTTGAGCGCTCCAGCTTCTACGTTAACTCCTTTGCAGGCGCCATCAGATAGAATCTATTATGAATATTCTGTGGGAGTTGGAAATATTTTTAGAATATTTAGAATCGATTTTAATTTCAGGGGTAATTATCTGGATAGCCCAAATGCTAGACCTTTTGCTATAAGAGGTACATTTGGTTTTAGTTTTTAGTGTAGGTATAAATAGTACAATTTAGGGCGGTAAACGGCGTTTAATTTTTATTAGAATTAAATTAATTTGAGATATGAGTGAGACTAACGATGTAACTTTTGATGTTTTAATTGAAATTCCCAAGGGAAGTCGTAACAAGTATGAGTACGATTTTACGCTGCATAAGATAAGATTTGACAGAACATTATTTTCTTCTATGATGTATCCAGGCGATTATGGTTTTATACCAGAGACTTTGGCTTTGGATATGGATCCTCTTGATGTTTTGGTAATGTGTACAGAGCCAACCTATCCTATGGTTGTTGTTGAGGTAAAGCCAATAGGAGTTTTTTACATGGAGGATGAAAAAGGCCCTGATGAAAAAATAATTTGTGTTCCTGTTTCTGACCCTATTTGGAACCAGAAGAATGATTTATCCGACTTAAATCCACATAGAAAAAAAGAAATTGAGCACTTCTTTCAAGTGTACAAAGACTTAGAAAAGAAGAAAGTTGATGTTGGTGGTTGGGGCAATGTTGATGAGGCAATAAAAATTTATCACGAGTGCGTGCAGCGTTATGATGAGAGCGAACATAAAAAGAAGCGCACCTTTACCATTTAAAGAACTGATTCTTAATTTATAGTCACCATTATTAATGTATTATTAATAATGGTGGCTTTTTTTATTCTATTCTATTTTACTACTTTAGCAGCCGTTTAAAAAACTATAAATAATCTAATCAAATGGAATTAATCGTAAAATTTTTACCCGTATTCGGAGTAATAGCCCTTCTTTTTGTGGCTTGGAAGAACGCATGGGTAGGTAAGCAAGAAGTCGGTGATGATAAAATGTCGCGTATTGCTAAGAATATAGCTGATGGTGCAATGGCTTTTTTAAAAGCTGAGTACAAGGTTTTAGCAATTTTTGTGGCAGCAGTAGCTGTTTTGTTGTTTTTTAAAGGAAATTCAGAAGTCGGGTCTAACGGTCTGGTTGCTGTATCATTTATTGTAGGTGCTATTTGTTCTGCCTTGGCAGGGTTTATTGGAATGCGTGTTGCAACCAAAGCGAACGTTAGAACGACACAAGCTGCAAGAACATCGTTGGGAAGAGCATTGGAAGTAGCTTTTGCAGGAGGAGCTGTAATGGGCTTAGGTGTTGTAGGCTTGGGTATTTTAGGCTTAAGTGGCTTATTTATGATATACCAATCAATATGGCCTGGAGCTGAAAACTTAGCAATGGTCCTAAATGTACTTTCAGGATTTTCATTAGGGGCTTCCTCAATTGCTTTATTTGCGCGTGTTGGTGGTGGTATTTATACCAAAGCAGCAGATGTAGGTGCTGATTTAGTTGGTAAAGTTGAAGCAGGTATTCCAGAGGATCATCCTTTAAACCCCGCAACTATTGCAGATAACGTTGGGGATAATGTTGGAGATGTTGCCGGTATGGGTGCTGATTTATTTGAATCTTATGTAGGTTCTATCATAGGAACAATGGTATTAGGAGCATTTATTTTAACACCTGATTTTAATGGATTGGGGGCTGTGTACTTGCCTTTAGTACTTGGTGCTGTAGGTATAATAATGTCTATCATAGGAACATTTTTTGTAAAAGTAAAAGATGGTGGAAATCCACAAACAGCCTTAAATATTGGAGAATTTGGTTCTGCTGGTTTAATGGTTTTGGCGTCTTATTTTATTATCAACGCTTTAATTCCCGAGACGGTAGAAGGTTTGCCATTCGGTGCTTGGGGTGTTTTTATGGCTACGATTGCTGGTTTAGTTGCCGGTTTAGGTGTTGGTAAAATAACAGAGTATTATACCGCTACAGGTAAAAAACCTGTAATGTCAATTGTAAAGCAATCTGAAACTGGAGCGGCCACAAATATTATTGCTGGTTTAGGTGTGGGTATGATGTCTACCATGATTCCTATTCTTTTGATTGCTGCTGCTATTATGGTATCACATCATTTTGCAGGTTTATACGGTATCGCTATTGCTGCGGTTGGTATGTTAGCAAATACAGGGATTCAATTAGCAGTTGATGCTTACGGACCGATCTGTGATAATGCAGGAGGTATTGCTGAAATGGCTGAATTACCAAAAGAAGTACGTGAGCGTACCGATAAATTAGATGCTGTTGGTAATACTACGGCGGCTGTTGGTAAGGGCTTTGCAATTGCGTCTGCAGCATTAACGGCATTGGCTTTATTTGCTGCTTTTATGAAAACAGCAAATGTTGTATCCATTGATGTGTCTCAGCCGCAAATTATGGCTGGCTTATTAGTAGGAGGGATGTTGCCCTTTGTTTTTTCCGCATTATCAATGAATGCTGTTGGACGTGCTGCTATGGCAATGATTGAAGAGGTTCGTCGTCAATTTAGAGATATTCCTGAATTAAAAGCGGCACTAGTAGTCATGCGTAAGTACGATTCCGATATGACTAAAGCTTCGGTAGAGGATAGAAAAATATTTGATGCGGCGGATGGTGTTGCAGATTATGGAAAATGTATTGACATTTCTACGAAAGCATCTATTAGAGAAATGGTGTTGCCAGGATTATTAGCAATCGTTGTTCCAGTAGCTGTTGGTTTTATTGGTGGTGCTGAAATGTTAGGTGGATTACTCGCTGGTGTTACAACCTGTGGTGTGCTTATGGCAATATTCCAATCTAATGCTGGTGGTGCTTGGGATAATGCGAAGAAAACTATTGAGGAACAAGGTAAGAAAGGAACAGACGCTCATAAAGCAGCTGTTGTTGGTGATACTGTTGGAGATCCTTTTAAGGATACATCTGGTCCTTCGTTGAACATCTTATTGAAATTGATGTCGGTTGTTGCTTTGGTTATCGCACCAAGTATTGCTTTGAACGCAGATACTATGACAGCTTATAATGAGACTAAGACGGCAACAGAAGTTGTGTTCGCTCAAACAGAAAGAAACGTTGCCGTAAGTATGGACAACAATGAAGATGGTACCTCAAGAGCAGTAGTTATTACTACAGTTATAGAAAACGGTAAAGAATCGGTTTCAGAGCAAGTTTTTGAAGGAACGGAAGAGGAAGTAAAAGCTGAGGTAGCGGCTTTTAATAAAGCTTCTAAAGACGTTAAGGTTCAAGTTCAACATCTAGCAGAAGAAGTAAAAGAAGAAATGAACTAAAGTTTAGTTTCCTTTTAGCACAAAAAAGCCCTTCATGTTTTGCATGAAGGGCTTTTTTCATTTTATTACTATCTTAGTTATACTAGCAACTGTAAATTTTAGTTTAGACTGAGAGAATGGCAGATTTTTAAATGCTTCTTACTGCAACTTAAAGGTGATAGGGATAGCGAAAGATACCTTTACATTGCGTTCTCGCTGTTTTCCTGGGGTCATTTTAGGTAGCTTTCCAATAATCCGTGCAGCTTCGTTTTCAAGATTGTGGTTGGGACCTCTCATACTTATATTGCCAATAGTACCGTCCTTTTTAATATCAAACATAACGTTCACCCGTCCTTGAATTCCTAATTCTAGCTCTTGTTCTGGATAGCGGAATACCTTGCCAATATGCTTCTGTATCATTTTGCCAAAACAGGCTCTTTTGTCGGTTTCGTTTTCACAACCTGGAAAAACTGGAACTTCTTCGATATTTACCCAATTTACCTCTGGGTCAAGTTCCTCCTCTATAACTTCAATGTCGGACACTTCTAGTATTTTAGTATTCGGGTCCGCTTCTGTAGATTGGATTTCGGTTTCTATTACCTCAGGGTCATCTTCTACAATCTCAATTTCTGGCGGTAGTACTTGCTTTATTTTTGGCTTTTCAATCGTAAACTTTTCTATATGTTCCTCCTCTAAGATATCATCTGGTTTACTTAGTTCTTGGGCATAAGTATTTGGTTTTTCATAGGTCTTCCATTCCAATGCCACATAGGATAGAAGCATAACTGTAACTAATCCAATAGCGAAATAAACACCACTTCTTTTGTTGATGTCTTTGTTAGGGTTCTTTTTAAGTTCCATACTTCTAAAGGTTTGTGCTGCCAAAAGGCCAACTGGTTTATAATATTTTGATTTACACTTAAAACTACCTTTTGTAAAATGCTTATAAAATGGGTAATTAGGGAACTAGGGGTTTCGGTGAGGGAGTGCGTTGTTGAACCTAGGGTTTCTATCTATTTAGAGTATTTTTATTATCGGATAGCGTTAACTGTTCATATAACACATCTTAATTTTATGCTATGGGATTATTTAAAAAAGATAAACTACAGATTATCTGTTTTCAAGGATACGGAACGAATGATAGACTTCATCTTCGCGGTAGGGCTTTGGAAGACGAAATAATCGATTTGGAACAAAAGGGGTTCTTAGCGTTAGTACTGAATACGTGGAAACGATTTGAAACCGATGAAATCAAACACACCGAAATAAAAATAAAGGCCGGAGATTTGATTGCCTTAAATACCGAGACGGATAGCAATGGCTATTATTTGATAAATCAAAGTTTTGAACACCTATCTGGGTTTACCAATACCGAGGGCTGGTTACCGGTAGAGGTCTCTTTTGCAACTGATAACTTGAATAGAAGCATAAATAATAATAATCGTTTTATGGGTGAAATGCTTATTCCTTGTGCGGATTCAGATTATGGTGTGATAAGCGATATAGACGATACCATACTTCATACGGGTGTGGTCTCTTCTTTAAAATGGAGAGTCCTTGTTAATACTATATTTAAAAGAGCCGGGAGCCGGGATGCCTTGGAAGGAACAGCAGATTTTTATCATAAATTACATCGGGGGAGATCAGGCTTAAAATTGAATCCTATTTTTTATGTGAGCCATAGTCCATGGAACCTTTACCGCTATTTAGAACTATTTCTAAAAATAAATAATTTTCCCAAAGGACCAATTTTATTGCGGAGTATCTCAAGTTTCAGGGCAAAAAATAGAGAAAGTTCTGCTCCGCAAAAACACCACGAAATCGTTGCTATTTTAAAGACCTATCCTAATTTGTCCTTTATTCTTATTGGGGATGGTGGCGAAAACGATGGGGATATTTATATAAATATTACAAAGAAATTTCCTGGGCAGATAAAAGCTATATACTTAAGAAGTGTAGCTGATAAAAAAAGAGTTAAACGTGTAGCACAATTGTTCAAAGAGTTTAAGGAAATTCCTTTTTTAATGGTGGATAAAACCAATGACGCCATACAACATGCAAAAGCGAATGGATTTATTTAAAAGTTAAGTAGTTTAAAACAAGCCGTGTATTTCTGCATCGATTCTGTTAATCACCTTTCCAAGGTCTTCAGGGTTGTCTACAAAGTCTAACTCATCAACATCAATAATCAATAGATTCCCTTTTTCGTAACCATGTACCCATGCTTCGTATCGTTCGTTCAACCTACTTAAATAATCGATTGAAATCGTATTTTCATATTCTCTACCTCGTTTGTGTATCTGTTTTACCAAATTTGGAATGGAACTTCTAAGGTAGATAAGCAGTTCAGGTGGTTCTACTAGACTTTCCATCAATTCAAATAAACTGGAATAATTTTTAAAATCTCTATTGGTCATCAAACCCATCGCATGCAGGTTGGGCGCAAAAATATGGGCATCTTCGTATATTGTTCTGTCCTGGATAACACTTTTACCGCTCTCCCTAATCTGCAAAATTTGGCGGTATCTGCTATTTAAAAAATAGATTTGAAGGTTAAAGCTCCAACGCTCCATTTGGTTGTAAAAGTCATCTAGATATGGGTTGTCTACCACTTCTTCTAAATGCGCTTCCCATTTGTAATGTTTGGCCAATAATTTAGTTAAGGTAGTTTTTCCTGCTCCTATATTTCCGGCAACGGCAATGTGCATTTTGTTCTGTTTAGTGGTTAGTTATGGTAAAAAGATGTGCCGCGCAATATACGAAGGAAATTAGGTATGTGAAAAAATAACGGATGAAATACATCTAATTTACTAAGCTTTGGTTTTATGACGTTAAACAATACAAAATCAACGATAATAATTTCTATAACCTAAGTATTTTTATACTTTTGTATTATAACAAAGAGGAAGGATTTGACTGATTGCAACCTCTTAACCTGAAACCAACTCAGGACCTAGTTTTGTAAAACTAGAAGCTGAAATAATTTCAGCGTTAAATGCTAAAGCAGTTTGTTCCGGACTTTTGTTTGGAAACTTCCCTAAGGAAAGTAAGCTTCTGTTTTCTGTCAAATCCTTCGTAAAATTAAATTTTTGAAATGGCGTATTTATTTACATCAGAATCCGTTAGTGAAGGACACCCGGATAAGGTAGCAGATCAGATTAGCGATGCACTTTTAGATCATTTTTTAGCTTTTGACCCAGAGAGCAAGGTAGCTTGTGAAACCCTAGTTACGACCGGGCAGGTAGTGTTGGCTGGGGAAGTAAAGAGCGATACGTATTTAGACGTGCAAACTATTGCACGGGACGTCATTAATATGATAGGCTATACCAAAGGTGAATACCAATTTAGTGGTGATTCTTGTGGCGTTATATCTTTGATTCACGAGCAATCTCAAGATATCAACCAAGGGGTAGACCGTGGTTCCAAGGAAGAACAAGGGGCTGGTGATCAAGGAATGATGTTCGGCTATGCAACAAAAGAGACCGAAAACTACATGCCCTTAGCGCTCGATATTTCGCACAAGCTTTTATACGTATTGGCAGAATTGCGAAAAGACGGAACTGAAATACCATACCTAAGGCCAGACGCCAAGGCACAGGTAACCATAGAGTATTCTGATGACAATGTGCCGCAACGTATAGATACCATTGTAGTTTCTACACAACATGATGCTTTTGATGCGGACGATGATAAAATGCTAGCTAAAATAAAGGCGGACATTATTTCTATTTTAATACCTAAGGTAAAAGCCCAATTACCCAAAAACATACAGGTGCTGTTTGATGATCAGATTACCTATCATATTAATCCTACTGGAAAATTTGTTATTGGTGGCCCACATGGAGATACAGGACTTACCGGAAGAAAAATTATAGTAGACACCTATGGAGGCAAAGGTGCTCACGGTGGTGGTGCTTTTAGCGGAAAAGATCCAAGTAAGGTAGATCGCAGTGCGGCCTATGCAGCTAGGCATGCTGCTAAAAATTTGGTCGCTGCGGGTGTAGCAGACGAAATTTTGGTACAGGTAAGCTACGCTATTGGTGTAGTGAAGCCCACCTCTATCTATGTGGATACCTATGGTACGAGTAATGTAGATTTAAGCGATGGTGCTATTGCAAAAAAAGTAGCCGCTTTGTTTGATATGCGACCTTTCGCGATAGAAGACAGGTTGAAATTGAGAAATCCAATTTATTTGGAAACCGCCGCTTACGGCCATATGGGTAAAACCCCTACTACAGTAACAAAGGTATTTGAATCGCCTTATAACGGTAGGGTAGAAAAGGAAGTGGAGCTTTTTACCTGGGAGAAACTGGATATGGTAGCTGAAGTGAAAAATGTCTTTAATTTATAAATCAGATTTTTTCTGCCGGATTACAAGCAGTAGAGAGTTTCAACTTCTCGGTTCTAAAAGATTTAACCGGGCCTATGGTGATAAATAACTTAAAAAGGAATCTAAATACGGTTCCTTTTTTTATTTCTCCAATTTAGGAATCTTCACTAGCTTTAGAACATAAAATTATACACTATGTCAAAGCTCACTTTTAGATATGTTTTTGTGCTATTAACAGTAGCATGTATCTCCTTTTCTTGTGCCAGAACCGCTAAAGTTGTAAAAGGTGAAATTTCGGAAACCTATGTTTCGGACAATTACACCAAAAAGGAGGTAAAAATAGAAATGCGAGATGGTGTTTCGCTGCATACTACTATTTATTCGCCTAAGAATACAGCTAAAGAATATCCTATTATTATGCAGCGTACGCCCTATAGTTCTGCGCCATATGGTAATGGGGAATTCAAAAAACAGATAGGGCCAAATATTCACCTCATGCAAGAAGGCAATATTGTGGTATATCAAGATGTACGCGGAAGATGGCTCAGTGAAGGTCATTACGAAAACATGCGAGCTTATATTCCTAACAAAACTTCGGATAAAGAGGTGGATGAGAGTACAGATACGTATGACACCATAGATTGGTTAGTGAACAATGTGGAGGGTAATAATGGTAATGTGGGTGTTTGGGGTATTTCGTATCCTGGGTATTATGCTACATACGCCACAATAGATGCGCATCCCGCTTTAAAGGCATCTTCGCCACAAGCCAGTATTGGAGATTTTTTCTTTGATGATTTTCACCATAACGGAGCGTATCTGTTGAGTTACTTTAGAGCTACTTCCCTCTTTGGCACCCCAAGACCAAATGGCGACCAGCCTATTGATACCGCATGGTACGCGCTACCCAATTTACCAACCGAGGATCAATACCAATTCTTCTTGGACAAGGGGCCCTTAAAGAACTTGAATTCTTTATTTGAATATGATTTAAAAGATAAAGTTAGCATTGCCCCTGATGATATGACGGATGATTTTTTCTGGAACGAACTTAAAGAACATCCCAATTACGATGAACTATGGCAAAGCAGAGGTTTGATTCAACATTTGGATAAATCCAAGTCGCATGTAGCTACTATGGTCGTTGGTGGTTGGTTTGATGCCGAGGATTTGTATGGGCCCTTAGAAACCTATAAGAATATCGAAAAGAATCGAAATAGCTATAATACTATGGTATTTGGCCCTTGGGACCACGGCCGATGGGCGAGGCGTAATGGAAGAAACTTAGTGGGCAACTACTATTTTGGGGATTCTATTTCCGAATTTTTTCAAGAGAAGATAGAGACCAAGTTCTTTAATCATTTCTTAAAGGGAGCCGGGGATGCCAATAGCGGTCTGCCCGAAGCCTATGTATACGATTCTGGTAGAAAGGAATGGAAAGAATACGATGCATGGCCACCAAAGGGAACCACTAAAAAGGACTTCTTTCTTTCTGATAATCAAGAATTAACGCCCGAACTGAAAAGCACTACGGGAATCGAATTTATTAGCGATATTAAAAAGCCCGTTCCCTATTCAGAGGATGTTAAAACGGTATTTACACCAAGAAAATATATGACGGACGATCAGCGTTTTGCCGCCCGCCGTCCAGATGTACTTGTTTTTGAGACCGAAGTCATGGAAGAAGACTTGACTTTGGCCGGTGATATTCTTGCGAAACTAAAAGTAGCGACCACGGGCACCGCAGCGGATTGGATCGTAAAGGTGATAGACGTACATCCCGCAGATGCCGAAACCAATGAAGAGATGCAGCCCCATTTAAGAATGAGCAATTATCACTTAATGGTGCGTAGCGAAGTCATGCGCGGCAGGTTCCGAAACAGTTTCTCCGACCCCGAACCCTTTGTTGCTAATGAAAAAACGGAAGTCAATATAAAACTGCAAGACGTGTTCCATACCATTAAAAAAGGCCACAAGCTACAAGTGCAAGTACAAAGCACCTGGTTCCCGTTGATTGACCTAAACCCACAAACCTACGTAGACAATATCTTCAAAGCTGATGAAGCAGATTTTAAGACTCAAATACATACCGTGTTTACGGATTCTAGTTTAGAGTTTACGGTGTTGGAGTAAAGGAGTGAACTATTATTAAATTAGGAAAATGTTATGTAGCAACAGGATTAGGCCTTTAAATTGACCCCAAATAGGATTTCTGCTTTCTGATGATTAAGAGGTCTATAATATACGGGACACTTTTAATTCCCTTGGTGTTGGTGATAATTTTGGTCTAGTATATAAATGAGAGAATGGGCTCAATCTTGGTATTCAATACAATGTTGGATTATCCGATATTAGCGATTTGGGTGCTTCGGACAGAAATAGTATCCCCCGGTTTTATAATTGCCATTTTTTTAAACGATTAAAAGCCTGCAAAATAAATGAAGGAAAGTTATTTCAGTTTTTTTGTACCATATTTAAACGAACTTGGTTAAATCCAGAGGATAATCTATGTGTTAGATAGAAGTAGGAGTACTTGAATCATAGTACTGGATTTATATCGATATTACATGAATAATTTATAGTTACGAGATGAAATCTGTATTAATCAGTTTATTTTTAGTCATAGCTTTCTCAGTTCATGCGCAAGTAGAACGCATACAAACAGAGAATAACTCCCTTCAATTCACTAATTTATTCGATGCTACACAGAAAGCGCAGGTAGCTTGTTACAGAATACCTGCCATGGTAACGGCACCAAACGGAGATGTGCTCACGGCCATAGATGAAAGAATACCATCTTGTGCAGATTTAAGAAGTAATAGGGATATCAATATTGTCATGCGACGCAGTATGGATAATGGAGCTTCATGGTCTGCTATTGAAACAGTAGTGGATTACCAGGATGGGAAATCGGCGTCCGACCCATCTATGATTGTGGATACAATCACAGGTGCAATTTTTATGTTCTTTAATTACATGGATTTGGACAAGGAAAAAGAAATCTATTATTTTAAAGTAGTAAAGAGTCTTGATAATGGGAGAACTTGGAGTACTCCCATAGACATAACATCGCAGGTTACAAAACCGGAATGGCATCAAGATTTTAAGTTTATTACCGCCGGTCGGGGCATACAAACTGCGAACGGTACTTTGTTGCATACCATTGTGAATTTGGATAAAGGGTTGCACGTTTTTGGAAGTGACGACCATGGAGATAGTTGGTACTGCATTGACACTCCGATTACACCCGCCGATGAATCTAAGATAGTGGAACTTACGGATGGCAGTTGGATGATCAATAGTCGAGTAAACGGTTTAGGCACACGTTATGTTCATACGTCAACTGACAAGGGTAAATCATGGAAGTCTCACCCCGTTGCATCGCTCGTGGATGCTGGATGTAATGCTAGTATTATTAGGTATACATCTGTTCAAAATGGAGATGATAAAAACAGACTTCTTTTTTCAAACGCAAATTCAAAAAATAATCGAAGTAATCTTACGGTAAGAATAAGTTACGATGAAGGTGAAACTTGGTCGGATGGTAAAACGATTTATAGCCAAGGCGCTGCTTATTCTTCCATGAGTGTACTTTCAAATGGTGCAATTGGCCTGTTCTTTGAGAAAGACGATTATCAAGAAAATGTGTTTGTGGAACTTGCCTTAGACTGGTTAATGGATGGAGTAGATACCTATATTCTACCCGAACAAAAATAAGTCCAGATGTGTAATGCTTACAGGAGGTCAGAACAAAAGTTAAGAGATGAATTTAGTTTCTTTTAAAGATTTTTTTGATTCCGTTATAAAGGAGCAGCATCAAAACCCCCGCTACAAGTCCTACTAAAAATTCAACAATCATACCTGGAACCGCAGGGAGAATATCGTGAAGGAAATCCAAGTTGTGTACAAATATTCCTCCCGAAACTAGGAGCAAAGCAATGGTGCCGATAACGGATAGTGATTTAATCACCATAGGTAATGCGTTAACAAAAAACCGCCCTATTTTGTCGGAAATACTGTTATCGCTTTCATTAAGGTTAATCAGTCTAAGTCCAAATTCATCCATACGAACGATTAGGGCAACAATTCCGTAAACTCCTACTGTAGCTAATAATGCAACGATAGATACCACAACTATTTGAGTGGAAAGTGGTTCGTTTAGAACTGTACCCAAGGCGATGATAACAATTTCAATGGACAAAATAAAATCCGTTACAATGGCCGACTTAATCTTTGTTTTTTCCATCTCTAGGATATCACTTTCACTAGGAGCTTCCAATTCTGATGGAATATGTGTTTTATCGTGTGGTACAAAGAATTCATATATTTTTTCTGCACCTTCAAAGGCGAGGTAAAGTCCACCAAGAACGAGTACAAGTGTTACGGCCCAGGGTAAAAAGGCACTCAGTAGAAAAGCAATAGGTAGAATGATAATCTTGTTAAGGAGCGAACCTTTGCTAATAGCCCAAAGAACAGGTAATTCGCGTTTGGAAACAAAACCGGAAGCTTTCTCTGCATTTACAGCTAAGTCATCTCCTAGAATTCCCGCTGTTTTTTGAGTGGCGATTTTACTCATTGCTGCAACATCGTCTAATAACGCTGCTACATCGTCTAGAATTGCAAAAAATCCGGAAGCCATAGTGTGTTTTTATGCATTCAAAGATAAATCAGCTTATCGGAATAGCAGGATTCATTCGCAACAAATACGAACTCAAAGCTAATTTTGTGGTTTCATATCACCCTGTTTCGAATAAAGCGTCTTTGTTTTATGCGTTTTAAAAGTCTCAATAGTTTCCGTTTTAGATTTTCCTCGATTCTTCTTTTTAGAAGGGAAGAAAAAAATTTCGTCCAGTAAGCTTTTGTATTGCTCATCCAAATAATGGAGTAAAGGTGGCAAACATACAAGGGATATATTATCCTATCAAAACACTAGGATTTTGTGAAATTTTAAAAATCATTAGGTTTTTAAAAGTTTCTGACTTTAATTTGTTTGTTCAAAGTTCAAACATTTATTGAATAGTTATCAAGAAAGGTGGAGGGATTAGACCCTTTGAAACCTTAGCAACCCTTTGTTCCATACAAAGAAGGTGCTACATTCTATCTTCACGCTGAACTAGTTTCAGTGTCTACGCAGCAGTGGACTGGAGTATAGATAACGAAAAACCAATTGCCTCAGGCAATTTTTTCACTTTCTTATAACTTTTTGATTTTTCCTAACCGCAACGTCGGCTGGCTAGGGTTTGGCTTTTAAATAATTTATTTAACTATTTAAAAAACAAAATCATGAGTACACACAAATTAGCAACGAACGCTTTACATGCAGGTCACGACACCAAGCAAAACGGAGGTGCCCGAGCGGTTCCTATTTATCAGACATCGTCCTATGTTTTTAATGATACGGATCATGCTGCAAAGCTTTTCTCCTTGGGAGAATTGGGCTTCATCTACACTAGATTGAACAATCCGACCAACCAGATTTTACAGGACAGGCTTGCCGCTGTTGAAGGTGGTGTAGGTGCGGTGGTTTTCGCCTCTGGAACAGCAGCAATCTCTACCGGATTGCTAACGCTATTAAAAGCTGGAGACCATATTGTAGCCTCTAGTAGTTTGTATGGTGGAACTTTTAATTTATTAAATGTTACCCTTCCGCGCTTGGGTATTACCACCACCTTTGTAGATGCATCGGAACCGGAAAAATTCAAGGATGCGGTCCAAGAAAACACAAGGGCCTTCTTTGTGGAATCCTTAGGGAATCCAAAATTGGACGTGTTGGATTTAAAAGCGATATCTAAGCAAGCTAAAGCAGCAAAAGTACCGTTTATAGTAGATAACACGGTTGCTACTCCAAGTTTGTTGAATCCTATTGAGCACGGGGCAAATCTTGTAATTCATTCCCTGACAAAATATATTGGAGGACAAGGAACATCCCTAGGTGGTGCCATAATCGATGCCGGCACCTTTGATTGGGCCAACGGAAAATTCCCTGAGTTTACGGAGCCATCCGCAGGCTACCATGGATTGGTGTATAACGAGGCTTTGGGAGCTGCTGCATTTACCTTTAAATTAATTTTGGAGGGTTTGCGAGATTTTGGAGGAGCTTTAAGTCCCTTCAATGCGTTCCAAATCATACAGGGACTAGAAACCTTACCGGTTAGAATTAAGCAACATAGTGCCAACGCATTAGAATTGGCAATCTGGTTAGAAAGTAAGGATGAAGTTGCTTGGGTAAATTACCCAGGTTTAAAAAGCAATACATACTACGATTTGGCACAGGAATACTTACCTAAAGGTCAGAGTGGCTTGGTAACCTTTGGCGTGAAAGGTGGATTTGAAGCAGCAAAACAATTTACAGATGCTACCGAGATATTCTCTTTGTTGGCAAATATTGGGGATACAAAATCCTTGATTATTCACCCGGCAAGTACTACGCACCAGCAATTAACGGCAGAGCAGCAGGAGCGTGCTGGTGTAGGTCAGGATTTAATTCGTTTGTCGGTAGGATTGGAGGACATTGAAGATCTAAAGACCGATTTGGAAAATGCTTTTGCCAAAGTGGATAAAGCCATCTTGGTTTAAAGATGTTAGTACTGCCATATCGAGCGCAGTCGTGATGTCTTTTTATCCCGACTGTTTTTTAAATTTAAGACACACTTTTTAAGATTATAATGCTACACCAGTTACAGATAAAGGACTTCCGCACCATAAGCGGCGTAACACAAGATATTCAACTGTCGTATCAGGTTTTTGGTGTGGAGTTGCACACGGCACCCATCGTTATGGTGAATCATGCCTTAACGGGCAATTCCAATATTACCGGTCCAGAAGGATGGTGGTCTACCCTGATTGGGGATAAGAAATGTATCGATACCCAGAAATATACCATACTTGCTTTTAATATTCCAGGCAACGGACACGATAAATTTGTTATAGAAAACTACAAGGATTTTGTAGCGGGAGATATGGCATCTATTTTCTTGTTAGGATTGGAGCAATTGGGTGTAAACAAACTGTTTGCTATTATCGGTGGTTCTTTAGGTGGTGGTATCGCATGGGAAATGGCCGCCTTGCACCCTAATCTAACAGAGCATTTGATTCCTGTAGCTTCCGATTGGAAATCTACCGATTGGTTGATTGGTAACTGCCAGATACAGGAGCAGTTCTTGGTAAATTCCAAACAACCGGTGCATGATGCCCGTATGCATGCTATGCTGTGCTACCGTACGCCAGAATCTTTTAAGGAACGGTTTAAGCGCAGTACCAATGAGGAGCTAAAAGTTTTTAACGTGGAGAGTTGGTTAACCCATCACGGTAAAAAATTACAGGAACGGTTTCAATTATCAGCCTATAAGTTGATGAACCAATTGCTTAAAACGATTGATGTGACGCGGGATGGAGAAGAACAGTTTATTGCCTTGCAAAATAGTGACACTAACATTCATATTGTGGGTGTGGATTCTGATCTATTCTTTACTGCGAAAGAAAACAAGGATACGTTTAAGCAAATTGCACAGGCCAATAGCAATGTAACCTACGGGGAAATTCAGTCCTTGCACGGTCACGATGCCTTTTTGATAGAGTTTCAACAATTGGAAAAATTGCTGGATAGTATTTTCAATACGAATGGAAAAACAGGAAAGCTAAAGGTGCTAAAATTTGGAGGAAAATCCTTGAGTAATGGAGAAGGCTTAGAACATGTTTTGGAGCTCATTAGTACTAAGGTTTCGGACGGGGAGCATATTGCCGTTGTGGTGTCTGCTAGGGAAAAAGCGACCGACCAATTAGAAGCTATGTTGGAGAATGCAGCCAAGGGAAAGGACTATATTACCGATTTTGAGGCCTTTGAAAAATACCAACGACATACCTATAAAAACATAGACCTTTCAGCAGAATTTAAAGGTTTGGCTAAATTGTTCGAGGGTGTTTTCCTCTTGGGCGATTATAGTGCAAAAATCAAGGATGAGGTGCTCGCTTATGGAGAGCTGATTTCGGGGAAACTGGTCACTAAATTATTGATAGGAAAAGGAGTGAAGGCTAGTTTTATGGATTCGCGTACTTTTTTAACTACGGATGCAAGCTTTGGAGATGCCAAAGTGTTAGAAAAGTCATCCAGAGAAAATCTGGTCAACATAATTGCAGGGTTTCCAGCTGATACCGTTCCTGTAATTACAGGATTTATAGCGGCTACAGCCAATGGTCAAACGACCACCTTGGGAAGAAACGGAAGTAATTATTCCGCGGCGCTATTGGCTAACTTTTTAGATGCCGAAGAATTGCAAAATTACACCCATGTTGATGGTATTTTTACGGCGAATCCGGATTATGTGAAAGAGGCAAAACGGTTGTCACATCTGTCCTATGCTGAGGCCAATGAACTTGCTAATTTTGGCGCTACCATATTACATGCCAAGACTATTATTCCGCTTATTGAAAAAAATATTCCCTTACGTATTCTAAATACCTACAACGATGATAGTGAAGGAACGCTGATAAGTGCTAAATCTAGCAAGGAAGGAATCAAGAGTTTGTCGGTCATAGAAGATATGGCTCTGGTCAACTTGGAGGGTCGGGGGCTCTTGGGTAAAGTAGGCGTCGATGCCCGAATCTTCAAGACCTTGGAATCCAATAATATTAGTGTTAGTATTATTTCCCAAGGTTCTTCGGAACGTGGTATTGGACTTGTGGTAAAGAGACATAATGCGCAAAAAGCTAAGGAAGCACTGGAACAGGAATTCGCTGGAGATTTTCAATCCAAAGACATTAATATGATAAAAGTGGTGGCCGAAGTTTCGGTCATTTCCATTGTAGGTCAGGACCTGAGTACCTTTCATAAACCCTACAATGCGCTTATTAAAAATCAGATAACGCCTCTCTTATTTAACAATACGGTGTCTGGTAAGAATGTAAGTTTAGTGGTCAATAAACAAGATTTAATTAAAGCTTTGAACGTCATGCACGGACAAATCTTCGGGTTTAGTAAAAAAGTAAATCTCGCTATTTTTGGCCACGGTAATGTGGGTGGCACGCTGATAGACCAAATTTTAAAATCGACCAAAACCATAGCCAAAAGAAAGCATATCGACTTACGGATCTTTGCTATTGCCAATTCGAAAAAGGTAGTCTTGAATGCCGATGGCGTTTCTAAGAATTGGAAATCGGAACTTAAAACCAAAGGGGAGCCTTACGGTCAACAGGATATTTTTGATTTTGCCAAAACACATCATTTAGAAAATCTGATTGCCATTGATAATACTGCAAGTGAAGATTTTGTGGCCCGTTATTTTGATTTTGTGGAGAACGGTTTTGATATGGTGTCTTCCAATAAAATTGCCAACACTCTGGGCTTTGATTACTATCAACTGTTACGGGAAGAGTTGGCCAAACACCAAAAGCAATATCTGTACGAAACAAATGTGGGCGCAGGACTCCCCCTAATAGATACTATAAAATTACTGCATTTATCCGGAGAGAATATTACCCGAATTAATGGGGTGTTTTCGGGCTCTTTGAGTTATATTTTTAATACGTTTTCTGAGGTCGATGCGCCATTTTCCTCCATCCTTAAAGATGCCATGCAACGCGGCTACACGGAACCCGACCCAAGGGAAGATTTATCTGGAAACGACGTAGGTCGCAAACTATTGATTTTGGCTCGTGAGCTCGACTTAAGCAATGAGTTTTCGGAAATTAACATCGATAATCTGATACCAGAAAGTTTACAAACGGTGGAGACCGATTTTTTTATGGATAATTTGGCTATTTTGGACGAGAAATTCAATCAAATCAAAAATAATCAGAAACCGAATCATGTACTTCGTTATGTGGGTGATTTACACGGAAATTTACAAAAAGAAAAAGGAGTGCTAGATGTGAAATTGGTCTCTGTGCTAAAGACCAGCGCGCTGGGCCAAGTAAAAGGTTCCGATTCCATCATCGAAATATACACGGAATCCTACGGAGAAAATCCACTCGTAATTCAAGGTGCCGGTGCGGGTGCCGCTGTTACGGCAAGAGGTGTTTTTGGAGATATTTTGAGGATTGCGGAGAAAATGTAGTTGGAACTTAAAAATATGAAGTTTGAGAAAATATGAAAAACAAATTCGAAACCAACGCAATACGCACCCAGATAAAACGAACAGAGCACTTGGAACATTCTGTGCCTCTCTATCTTACTTCAAGCTTTGTATTTGAGGATGCAGAGGATATGCGCGCTTCTTTTGCAGAGGAAAAGGAGCGGAATATTTACTCACGCTACTCCAATCCCAATTCGTCCGAATTTATAGAAAAGGTATGTCAAATGGAGGGTGCCGATGCTGGTTTCGCTTTTGCAAGTGGTATGGCAGCTGTGTTTTCTACGTTAGCGTCCTTGTTAGATAGTGGTGATCACATGATTTCTGCCCGTAATATTTTTGGGTCTACACACTCACTTTTAAATAGTTTTTTCCCTAAGTGGGACATTAACCACAGCTGCTTTAAAATCGATGATTTAGCTTCGATAGAAGCTTTGATTACGCCCAAGACTAAACTCATTTATGCGGAAACGCCAACGAATCCTGGTGTAGATGTACTCGATTTGGAGGCCTTAGGGAAAATCGCTAAAAAACACAAACTCATTTTGGTTATTGATAATTGCTTTGCATCTCCCTATTTGCAACAACCCATAAAATTTGGAGCCGATTTGGTTATTCATTCCGGGACAAAATTGATGGATGGGCAGGGTAGAGTGCTGGCTGGAATTACAGTTGGTAGTGCAGAATTGATTGATAAAATATATCGATTTTCTCGCATTACAGGTCCGGCATTATCGCCTTTTAACGCTTGGGTACTTTCCAAAAGTTTGGAGACTTTGGCCATTCGTGTGGATCGCCATTGTGAAAATGCCTTAAAGCTGGCAGACTATTTAGAGTGTCATGATAAGGTGAATTGGGTCAAATATCCTTTTCTTAAATCACACCCAAAATATGAAGTGGCTAAAAAGCAGATGAAGGCTGGCGGTTGTGTAGTGGCTTTTGAAGTCAAAGGCGGATTGCAGGCCGGTCAGAAATTCTTTGATGCTATAAAACTATTATCGCTCTCTGCAAATCTTGGTGATAGTAGGAGTATTGTAACGCATCCTGCATCTACTACGCATAGTAAATTATCTAAAGAAGAACGAGTGGAAACGGGTATCACCGATGGCATGGTTCGGGTTTCTGTGGGCTTAGAGCATATTGATGATATTATTAGAGATGTTGGCCAGGCGTTAAAATAAAATATATAGTTTTTTTAGAACTACTACTATTAAAATAGCCCTTTCAGTAGTATACGGAAAGGGCTAGATACTTAATTATCCAAATATTATAAAAAATTTACGACACCTGTATCCATATCATAAACAGCACCTTTAATGCTTATTTCGCCATTTTGAAGCATAGTTTTTAAAATAGAACTGTCTTTGGTCATTTTCGCTATGGCCAATCGTACATTGTTCTCACTTACTTCATGAACCAATAATCTATTTTTTGAACTTCTTGGTCCTTCGGAAAGTGTTGACATTTTTACCGCAGGTTGTATGTTTTTTAGCATTTTGGTAATATGCCCTAGCTTAGCACCATCTATAGCTGCGTGAATGGCCCCACAATTTTCGTGACCTAATACCAGTATAAGTTTAGCGCCAGCAACTTTTGTTGCAAACTCCATACTTCCCAGAATATCATCGTTTATAAAGTTTCCTGCAACACGAGCAACAAAAATGTCTCCAATACCTTTATCAAAAACATCCTCAACGGGCACTCTGCTGTCTATGCAAGAAAGAACTATTGCTTTTGGATATTGAGATGCTGCACTTTCTCTTATTTGTATAGAATGGTCCCGAGCGGTAATATCATTACTTACGAATCTTTCGTTACCTGCAGCCAAGGAATTAAAAACATCAAGTGGCGTTAAAGCCTCTTGTTCTTCAGCTGTTAGTACGGATTCAATTAGGATTCTACTTTTTTCTATTTCAATAGTTCCTTCTTTTGATTGTTGGGATTTTATGGCGTTTGAAAACAGTATTAATCCAACGACCGTCATAATTTTTTTTCTCATGATACTAAGTTTTAAATTCTGGACAAAAATAGTTTCTAAATTTTTAATCGAAACTATTACTATTCATAAATAATAGTTAATGTGTTATATATAGATAGTAATACTATTAATGTGTATTCCTAAAAGTTATGTTTTGCTTGGAGCATATTTAGAATAGTATGAAATGTATGCTGCTGACTTCAGAATTTAGGACAAACGCTTTTGGAATGCTAAAGTCCTTAGGATTGAATGGGCCTAATTGCTTATTTTAGCTAATGACCTGTATTATCCTTGTCATTATGCCAAAACAATCTCTTTTCCTACTCATACCTATTCTCTTTATTTTTACATTGATTTCCTGTAAGGAGCAAAAAGTCGCTGCTGTAGCTCAGGAAAAAGCACCTAATATCATTTATATCTTGGCTGATGATTTAGGCTATGGCGATATATCCAGTTATAATCCATCGGGAAAAATCAAATCCCCTCATATCGATAAACTTGCTGCTCAAGGTATGCGGTTTACGGATGCCCATAGTCCGTCTGCGGTATGCACACCAACGCGCTACGGAATTCTTACAGGGCGCTATAGTTGGCGAAGTCCTTTAAAAAGCGGTGTGCTAACCGGAAAATCAAAAGCTTTGATTCCTAAAAATAGATCTACAGTAGCATCGTTACTCAAAAAATCGGGCTATCATACAGCATTTATTGGGAAATGGCATCTGGGTTGGAACTGGGCCGAAAAGGACACGGCTAATTTTGGTGGCGAAGGATGGAATTCTAAAGATTTTGATAACCTCGATTTCACTCAAAATATAGTCCATTCGCCCAATGATTTAGGTTTTGACTATGCATACGGACATTCAGGTTCCTTGGATATGGCACCGTATGTCTATGTCGAAAATGAACGAATTACTGCTGATGTTTATAATGTAACCGAAGACACTGGAAAATATACTTGGTGGCGCAAGGGCCCAACAGCTTCCGATTTTGTGCATGAAGACGTTACCCCCAATTTTTTTAGAAAATCGATGGCCTACATTAAGGAAAGGTCGGAAAAGGATGCGCCTTTCTTTCTTTATCTGGCTTTGCCATCGCCGCATACGCCTATTTTGCCAACAGCGGAATGGCAAGGAAAAAGTGGCATAAATCCCTATGCAGATTTTATGATGCAGGTGGATGATTATGTAGGGCAAGTGATGGAAACAGTAAGAGCACAGGGAATTGAAGAGAACACTATTATTGTCTTTACTAGTGATAATGGTTGTTCCCCACAAGCCGATTTTGAGATTTTAACAGAACACGGTCACGATTCTGGTGCAGGATTTCGTGGTCATAAGGCAGATATTTATGAAGGCGGTCACCGTGTTCCTTTTATTATGAAATGGCCATCGAAAATAGCGCCTTATAGCACCTCTGCTGCCACTATTTCGCTGACGGACCTTATGGCTACGTGTGCTGATTTGGTGAATACTCCTTTAAAGGAGAACGAAGCCGAGGATAGTTTTTCTTTAGTACCGCTGTTTGATTCCAAAGAAACTACTTCATATATGCGCGAAGCCACGGTCCATCACTCTATAAATGGGAGTTTTGCCATTAGAAAAGGAAACTACAAACTCATTTTGGCTCCAGGCTCTGGTGGATGGAGCTACCCCATACCGGGGAAGGATGATGTGAGTGATTTGCCAAAATATCAATTGTATGATTTAGCTGTCGACCCTTCAGAAAGTGAAAATATAGTAGCACTTCATCCAGAAATAGTTAACAAATTGACCCAGTTGATGGTTTCTTACATTGAAAAAGGAAGAAGCACCCCTGGTCTTCCGCAACAAAATTCACCGCTCCAATTAGATGGTAAGGAGTGGCATCAAGCAGAAGCTCTGAAGACTCGCTAACACTATTTTTAAAATTAAACGCTCACATACCAATATGACATCTTATTTCAAATTCTTATTATTCTTGGTTTTACCATTTCTAAGTATATCCTGTTCTCAAGTAGCTCCACCAGAAGTAGTTGGGCCAGTACCTTCAAAACGTCAATTGGCATGGCAGGAGTTGGGCTACTATGCCTTTATTCATTATAATATGAACACCTTTACCAACATGGAGTGGGGAACTGGAGGCGAGCGGCCCGCGCAGTTTGATCCTTCAGAGATGGATGTGCGCCAATGGGCAAAAGTTATTAAGGATTCAGGTATGAAGGGCGTTATTATTACCGCCAAACATCATGACGGATTTTGTTTGTGGCCAACGAAAACTACGGAGCATTCGGTCAAAAATTCCTCATGGAGAAATGGGCATGGTGATGTGCTTAAAGAGTTGTCTGAAGCCTGTAAGGAGCTCGGCTTAAAATTTGGGGTCTATCTATCGCCCTGGGATCGGAATGCTGCTAATTATGGAACACCGGAATATGTAGCCGATTTTCACGAACAGCTAAGGGAACTGTTGACCAATTATGGCGAAGTTTTTGAAGTCTGGTTTGATGGTGCCAATGGCGGTTCCGGCTACTATGGCGGTGCCAACGAAACTAGAAAAATTGATAGTAAAAGCTATTATGAATGGGATACCGTCACGGAAATCGTTCGGGAACTGCAGCCCAATGCTGTTATTTTTAGTGATGGCGGTCCAGATATTCGCTGGGTAGGAACGGAAGAAGGATTCGCCAATGAGACCAATTGGAGCATCATGAGACGTGACGAAATCTACCCCGGATGGCCTAGGTATGTAGAACTTCGTTCGGGACATGAAGACGGAACGCATTGGTTGCCGGCTGAGGTGAACACATCCATAAGGCCAGGGTGGTATTATCATCCGGGCGAAGATCATCAGGTTAAATCCTTGACACGTTTGGTAGATACCTATTACGAATCAGTAGGTAGAAATGGTAATTTCCTATTGAACCTACCTGTGGATGCTAGAGGATTGGTACACGAAACTGATGAGCACCAATTGATGCGGTTGAAAGAACAAATAGATGCCGATTTTGCCCATGAACTCGCTAGTGAAGCCAAGGTTTCGGCGACCAATGTTCGGGGAAATAATGACACCTATGCTGCTAAAAATGCAACGGATGGGAACAACGCAAGCTATTGGGCTACAGATGATGGTGTTACTAGTGCTTCGCTAACCATAGATTTGTCCGAACCTACGGAAATCAACCGGGTGTTGTTGCAGGAATATATTCCCCTAGGACAAAGGGTCAAGGAGTTTTCCATAGCTGGAAAAGTAGGGGGGAAGTGGATTCAAATCGACACCCAAACCACAATTGGATACAAACGGATACTTCGTTTTAATACGGTTATAGCAACAGCCTTCCGTCTGGATATTGCCGATGCCAAGGCGTCGCCTCTTATTTCTAATCTAGCATTATATCGTGCGCCTAATTTGTTGGTGCCTCCAACTGTACGAAGAAATAGGGAGGGTATGGTGAGTCTTTTGGTTCCAGAAGCTTCGGTTTCGGTCTATTATACGTTGAATGGAAGCGAACCTACCAAGGAATCCCCAAAATATGAAGCTCCTTTTATGGTAGTAACACCAAGGACGTTAAAAGCAATCGCTTATGATGCTGAAACAGCTATGGTAACAGCATCGGTAAGCAAGCATATAGATATTTCGAAGGCAGCTTGGAAAGTGGTTTCGACGTCTTCAGGAACAGATGAGGATATCCAAAATCTAATGGACGAAAACCCCAAAACGTTTTGGGCAACGGACAATAAAACGGCTAGTCCACAAGAAATTGTAATCGATTTAGGAGCGTCGTATTCGGTAAAGGGATTGACCTATGTACCCAGTCAAGAGCGCTATCCTTTCGGTATCGTGACCGATTATGCGGTTTATCTAAGTACAAACGGTACACAGTGGAATTTCGTAGTAGCCGGAGAATTTTCTAATGTAGTCAATAGCAGGTTGGAACAGGAAGTGCTATTTACAGCGAAAAAGGCGCGCTACTTGAAGTTAAAAGCAATAAAAACGGACGGTGAAGACCCAAGGGCTTCTTTTGCGGAAATTGGTGTGTTGACGGAGGAGTAGTCCATCTTTGTAAGTTGATGAATTCTCTTTCGTTTCAAATCGTCAAAATAAATAGTTTTAACCAATCATAATTAAAACGGCTTTTGATACAGCCATTCTAAATAGCCTACTCCTCAGCAATCAGGTTTTTATAGATAACCCCATTTTTCATAATGAGTTTCAGCGTTTTTTCGGGTTGGGCAATTATATCTATATTTTCCAGTGGATTGCCTTCATAAAGTAGTAGGTCTGCATACGCCCCTTCTGCTATGACTCCAAGTTTACCTTCTGTGTAGGGATTTATTTTTCCCGATAGGGAGAGTAATCGAGCGTTGCCCGAAGTAGCTTGTTTTAAGATTTCCAAAGGAGTGTACCATTTAGTACGTGAGGTAAATTCCAGCAAGGCATAGGATTCGTATCCCAATGCCCCGTACGCATCAGAACCAAAGCCTACATTGATACCGTGTTTTTTGGCTAGATTAAAAACATTGTCCGTACCCTCTAAAACGGGTTTAATTTTTTTATAAAGCCCTTCCGGAATGGTATCCTTACCGGGTACCCAAAAACTGGCTGGGGTATTTGTCCAAAAGGCCTGTGGAACTAGCCATGCATCTTTTTCTTTTATTAGCTTTATGGTTTCCTCGTTAATAAGGTGGCCATGGTCCAAACATTTTACACCTGCGTTTAAGGCACGAATAGCCCCTTTGGATTCATAAATATGTACGGCTACATAGGTGTCCCAATCTGCAGCTGCTTGTACGGCTGCCTCAAGTTCTGCAGGTGTGAACTGGACTGAGTGAATGGGGTCAAAGTCCGAAGATATTCCGCCTCCAGCCATTACTTTAAGCTGTGTAGCACCTTTTCGTAAGTTCTCACGCGCTGCTTTTAAGACTTCTGGAACCCCGTCAACTACAAAGCTCCAGCCCAAAAGGTCTGCAGGATGCATTTGTCCACCTGATAAATGAACACTAGGTTCATTGGCAGATCTAAAATCCCCATGCCCCGAGGTCTGACTGATGTAGGCACCCGAGGGATAAATACGAGGGCCGGGTACCAAGCCTTCGTCAACTGCTCTTTTTAATCCAAAAACAGGACCTCCGAGATCACGTACCGTAGTAAACCCAAGCATTAAAAAATTTTCTGCTGCCTTAGCGGTACGCAGTGCCGTATACATCCAATGGGTATTATTTCTAAGTTCTCCGTCGCCCAAGGTTGCAGAAAGGTGCACATGCGCGTCCGATAGACCAGGAATCATTGTTTTGCCCTTACCATCAACCACTAAAGCACCCTCTGGAGTACTAATGTTTTTACCCACTTTTTCAATGAGATTCCCGTTTATGAGCACATTTTGGTTTTTTTGGAGCGCGTTATCCGTACCATTCCAAACATCCACATTTTTGATTAAAATCGTGCTTTGCGCTTTAATACTTAATTGAAGTATTAGAAATACTAGTAAAAAGAGTGATTTTTTCATAAACTAGATATGTATGGGTGTGTGCCTGTTTGAAAGTAATGAAAATTAATTTAAGCGGATTTAACCACAACTTGGATTTCGGTTCAAATAGATTTAGAACCCAAGTTTTTCTTAAAAAATCATTTTTCATTCTATAGTGCAATTAAATAGAATAACCACCTAGTTCTTTTACAATACCATAGACACAGACTGATCTTAGTTTTTCATTAAACGTTTATTATTTTAAGCACCAATAAATAAGACAAAATTTCCTTTTCTATATAGCTTTGTAAATGATTACGCATCCTTTGGTATATTAATAATCCAACTGCTGCTTTTTCATGGCCCTACGGTAATTCATGGCCACCGCATCAAACTTTAGGTGTAGCTCCTCGGTAAAGTCAAAAGGAACCTGCTCGGGACGCTGCGACTCCACAATGCGCTTATCCTGATTAAAGATGACCCTTTCAAAATCCTGTAAAATGGAGTCTGGTTCTTCTAAATCATAGTTACGGCCAATGATACAATAGCCGCGACATTTATTGTGTGATATTGGCTGAGAAACGAAAAAATACACCATTCCTTTCTCTCCGCCCCAACCCAATCGTAGAACAATAGTGTACGGAAGGTGAAGTTCATAACGGCTGTGACGCTCAGGTTTAACCACCTCGTCATTCGCGAAAATGGGGAAATCATCTGTGTTAGCCGCTTCCGGTCGTACTACAGAATAGTGTAAAATAGAATCCTTTACGGTTACTTTACATTCAGGTACCTTGGGTCTTTCGGGGTCGCCTAGAAGCCCTGGATGCACCCATGGAAAATGACCAAAATCGGTAAAGTTCTCTACCTGCCTAGAGCTATCGCTCTTCCAATCAAAAGGGCCGGTTTTTACCAATTTCCAATCGGAGTTTTCATATTCGGGAACAATTGGTAAATCATACACTGGATTCTCTAACGCAACCCAAACCAAGCCGAATTTTTCTTGGCAGTGGTACGTAGGTGTTTTTGCTTTGCTAGGAATTTCAGCTTCGGGTGCTTGTGGAATCAGCACACAATCCCCCTTTTTGTCAAATTTCCACGCGTGGTACGGACAAACTAGACAATCGTCTTTTATCCAGCCAAGGGAAAGAGCCGTTCCTCGGTGTATGCAAACATCGCGCATGGCATTTACGTTGCCATCAGCGGTTCTCCAGACAACTACTGGTTCATCGAGCAGAAAGGTGCCGTAGGGTTTGTCTGCCTTAATTTCAGAGCTATAGCCTACTGGATGCCAACAGCTAAAGAGTTTTTTAGGAAATATTTTATGCTTTTTTATCATCTGAGGAGAATTTTACATGAACAGATGTTCATGTAAATATATACATTTGTTGCTAGTATCCTATTATATTTATCCTACGGTGTATGGCGATTACATTTAAACCTATGGCAAATAATACCAAACGAGATCGATTTTTTAATAAGACAATAATGCTTATTTACGAGAAGGGATTTAAAGCTACCACCATGCGGGATATAGCTCAGAATTTGCAATTTGAAGTGGCTAATGTGTACAATTATATCACCTCAAAACAGTCGTTCTTGGAGGAATCACTTTTTGGAATACAACAGGAGTTTCTGCTGGCTATGGATACCATTGTGAGCTCAGAATATGATAGCAGAGAGAAATTAGAGCTTGTTGTAGCTTCTTATATTCAAATCACATCTGAAAGACCTTATGAACAAGCCCTACTTGTGAACGAGTGGAGAAACCTAAAGGAACCCAAATTAAAAGAATTTGTGAAACGCCGAAGACATTACGAAAGGCAATTGGAAGCTATAATACAGCACGGGATTGAAATGGGGCAGTTAAGGGATATGGATTCAGAATTTGTCACAAAAATGATTCTAGCTACATTGCGATGGACTTATCAGAAGTTTATTGATCATAAAGTTCCCAGTAATTCTTTGATTCTAAAGAAACAATTGATTGATTTTGTATTTCAAGGTATCCTAGTGAAGTGAAGCTGGGTTTTTGGTTTTATAACGAGTTCGACCCCTATGCCATAGGCAAAGTAGATACTTAATAAGGAAAGTTGAAATTAGTTTT
>CAZMUV010000046.1:0-28407 GCA_964569345.1 uncultured Maribacter sp.
AAAATTTAACATTTAGTAAAGCAGACTACCAAAATATGGCACACCCAAACAAAAAAAGACCTCCCAAACTGGAGGTCTTTTTACTAAATTTAATGTGATAAAAGTTTTATCCCATCATTTTATCCGCTGAGCATAACAGCATTAGATATCAACATATTACGAACTTAAGCCTCGCAACTTGCGCAGTCTTTCTTCTGCTTAAACTTCTGTGCTGCATTCATACTATGCTGATAATAAAGTGATTTTAAGCCCAACTTCCAAGCAGTGACATGAATTTTATTTATTTCCTTAACGGGCATATCAGGATGTACAATGATATTTACCGATTGCCCTTGATCAATATGGTTCTGACGGTTTGCTGCTTGGTAGATAACATCTAATTGATCTATTTCTGAATAGGTTTTGAACACTTCTTTTTCTAAATCAGACAAGAATTCTAAGTGCTGTACAGAACCATCTCGCTCACGAATGCTTCTCCAAACCTCGGTAACATTCTTACCTTTTTCTTCTAATAATTCTACTAGGAAAGGGTTCTTAATCGTTGTCTTTATCTTGGCAATATCTTTTACGTAAATATTAGACCAAATTGGCTCTATACCTTGTGATACCTGGCCAAGAATAAATGCTGAGGATGTGGTTGGTGCAATTGCATTCAAGGTTGCATTGCGTCTACCATAGCCTTTTAATACTTCTGGTTCACCAAATTTCTGAGCTAATTCCTCAGATGCCTTATAACTTCTTTCTTTGATTTCTCTAAAAATCTCCGTGTTCAAATTGTAAGCTTCTTGGCTATTGAAAGGCAGTTTTCTAGACTGTAATAACGAGTGCCAGCCTAAAACACCAAGTCCTAATGCTCTGTTTTCCTTTGCAAAGTTATAAGCACGTTCCATAAACAGGAAAGTTTGGCGGTCTTCTCGGCTTTCAGAATCTCTGTAAGACTCTAATTTTTCTAAAAATTCTGTTATTACTGCATCTAAGAAACAAACCATCGTCTCTACAGCGTCGGTATTTTTCCATTTATCGTAATGTAATACGTTTACAGAGGAAAGTACACAAACAAAAGACCAATCGTCATTAGACGGCAACATAATCTCTGTACAAAGGTTACTTGCATAAATTGGCATATCCTTGTCCTGATACACATCTGCAGCTCCGTTGTTAGCATTATCCTTAAAGAAGATATATGGATAGCCCATTTCTCCCCTACGCTGCAATACTTTAGCCCAGATAGCACGCTTTTTAGCATCGCCATCTACCATCTCTTGCATCCATTCATTGGTAACCGTTACACCATGGGTAAGTTCCTGTATAGGATTTCCTTCCGTACCAATTTCCAAAAATTCCATTATGTCCTCGTGCTCTACCGGAAGGTATGGAGAAAAGCGCCCACGCCTAACAGAACCTTGGCTCACCACATCTACCATAGATTCAAAAAGCTGCATAATATGCACGGCACCAGAAGCCTGACCGTTATTCTTAACATCTGCCCCACGATGTCTTATTTTTCCAAAGTAACCTGAAGTTCCTCCACCTAATTTAGACATCATACCTACTTCTGACTGGGTGTATAATATATTACCCATATCATCCGCTATATGCGACCCAAAACAGCTAATAGGCAAACCTCTTTCCTTACCAAAATTAGACCATACCGGCGAAGCCAATGAATAAAACCCTTCGGACATGTAGCCGTAGAATTTATCTGAAAAACCTGGCATTTTCAAAATATGCTCAGCCCTGTCAGCTATTTCCCGTATGCGATGTTCCGCTGTAACCCCATCGGTTAGGTAACCGGAGTCTAAAAAGTTACGGCTGTGTTCCGTTAACCATTCAAACCCGCCTTCTGTTTTATTTTTATGACTTTCAAGTGCTTTCTTTCTAGCATTTACTAGTTGATCACCTTCTTTAATCGTTTCTGTTTTGTTGTCGTGGATACTATTTAGTTCGTTCATTTAAAAAAGGTCGTCGCTGGTTATACTTTGTGTTCTTTTACTATAGTTGATAGAGCGTTTTACGAAGAAATCGCCGTGTTTGGTTCCAATTATTTCGTCATCGAACCATTCTGTTTCTGACAATAGCGTTTCATCTACCTCGAAAATTTTATCGATTCCAATACTCTCTAAAGAATTATTGAATCTATTCTTTATAAACTCGTTTATTACTGTCTTAGGCAAAAAGTCGAGCTCACCTTTTTCAAAAATCCAGTCTACAATTGTACTTTCAGAAGCAAACGCCTCTTCACACATTGTTTTGATTTTGGCATGATGCTCCCCATCAAACCAATCTGGATTTTCATCCTTGATGATTTTAATTAAATCAATGCCAAAATCTCCATGAATCTGCTCTTCTTTAGAAGTCGCTTCTACCACATTAGAAATTCCTTTAAACATATTTTTATGCTTATTGAAAGCCATAATAATTAAGAATTGCGAAAACAAGGAAACATGTTCAATGAAAAGGGAAAACAACAAAACCGATTCAGCATATTCCTTGTTGTCTTCACTTTTTGCATTCTTCAATGCTGTTTCTAAATATTGAACCCGCTTCATCATTACAGGTTTTTTCTTTAGCATTTTAAATTCTTCGTTTAAACCAAGAATCTCCAATAAGTGCGAGTACGCATCTGCGTGTCTTACTTCACTTTCTGCAAAAGTAGAACCTACAGACCCAATTTCTGGCTTAGGCATTTTATGATAGATATCTCCCCAGAAACCTTTGACTGCAACTTCTATTTGAGAAATAGCTAACATGGTATTTTTTAAAGCACTTTGTTCCGCTTCTGTTAGACGGGTTTTAAAGTCTTGTATATCACTTGTAAAATTAAACTCCGTGTGTATCCAGTACGAATGTCTAATGGCTGGTACATATTCGTACAACTGTGGATACTCATAAGGCTTAAGGTTTACCCGTTTCTCAAATATATTTGTTTTCCGTTTGGAAGCCTGTTCATTTCTATAAATGATATATGCTTTCGCAACATCAAAAAATCCACCTTCCATCAGCTTCGTTTCCACAAAATCCTGTACCGATTCCACAGTAGGTATATAACTTTCATCAATAGCCTTACGCGCTAAAAGTGAAGCACTTACATTCTCGGATATACGTTCTGCATCCCCCAGATTTCCATGTTCAACGGCGGTCATCGCCTTTAAAATAGCGTTTGTTATCTTATGTAACTGAAAGGGTTTTTTTGTAGAATCCCTCTTGATGAGATGGGTGATTTGCATAGTACGTTAAAAGAATTAAAGGTGATGTGAATTTGCTCTTTGTAAAGATCAAGAATTATTCGCTTTACTTTTCCTTAACATCGTTTAGGTTTTCCACATCTTATTAACATATGATTTTCCTTAGCGTAAACACCGCTAAAATGCTAGTATAAATATGGTTACAAAAAAATAAAAGTATAGTCCTTTTTTTAGAAGCTTACAGATTGAATTATTATTAACAATTAATGCGGGAAATAATCCAAGATTCTTCTTTAACTTTTATAAAAATCGCAATAAAAAATTGATAGGAAAGGCCTAGATTTAAAATTCTATAACAGAGAAGAGAAGCTGTTATAAGAAATGAAACCATCCCTAAAAAATAAAACTTTTATTAAGGGCTCCTCTTATTAATGGTAACGGAAAACTTAGAAAAACAATAATGCTGCTAAAAAGTGGAAAGTTAAATTAGAAAACAAATCTTAAAGCTTAGGACAGCGTTTACAGTTTGATTTCCCCTTTTTTTTATACTTTTTACAACATTTTTTCTTTTTACCAGAAGGAGAACAACCATCACAATCTGATGAAACAATGATAAAAGGACGAATAAGTGGTGCTGGATTCATTATTCTTATTAAATCTAAATAATAACAAATTTATATAAAAAAAGATTCTGAAATCAGAATCTTTTTAAAATTATCGAACTTTTAACATCGCTTACGCTTCTACATCAACCGAAGTAGCAATTGTATTTATATCACGATCAAACATATAGTGACCAGACTTATCATCCCCAATTATATTCAATTTATCCAATAAAGTACGTGCAACAGCTTCCTCTTCCAACTGCTCTGTAACATACCATTGCATAAAGTTATGCACGTTATAATCCTTCTTATTCAAACACTCATAAATCACGTGATTAATTTGCTCGGTTACGAACATTTCGCTCTTTAAGAAATCGGCAAAAAGCTCGCCCAAGGAATCAAATGAAGCCTTTGGTTTTTCTAAAGCTGGTATTACTACGTTCCCACCTCGCTCATTAACAAATTTTATCAATTTAATCATGTGTACCCGTTCCTCTTCTGACTGACTGTAAAAAAATTGAGCAATTCCGTTGTATCCCTCGGCATCTGCCCAACTGGCCATAGCCATATAATGCATGGAGGCACTGGCCTCATATTTTATCTGATCGTTTAAAAGGGCTTCTATAGACTTATTCATATCATTTATTTAAAAACAAAGATAGCTATGATCTAACTTGATTCAACTTTTAACCTCCATGTTTTGAACAGAAATATCAACCAAGCGGTTTAATGATACGCTGAAAACAATTCAGAAGCCTTATTAAATGCTGCTTCAAAAACCAACCAGTTAACTCCTGAATCAGCTTTGTTCTCTGTAAAGTAGGAGAGCATTTTTTCGGTAGGCATATTGCCAGTAAGTTCGTCTTTTGCCATAGGACAGCCTCCAAAACCTTGCACGGCTCCGTCGAATCTTCTGCACCCTGCTTTGTAAGCCGCATCTACTTTTTCATGCCATTTCGTTGGTGTTGTATGTAAATGTGCGCCAAACTCTATCTGAGGATATTTGTGAATGAGATTGGAAAAAAGATAATTAATCGTAGCTGGGTCTGAAGTACCCACCGTATCAGATAGTGATAAAATCTTGGCACCCATGCCTGATAGTTTTTCTGTCCACTCCCCTACTATATCTACATTCCAAGGGTCTCCATAAGGGTTTCCAAATCCCATAGAAATATAGGTTACCACTTCTTTATTGGCAGCATCTGCAACATTAAAAATTTCTTGTAGAGATGCTACTGACTCTGCAATAGTTTTATGCGTGTTCCGCATTTGAAAGTTTTCAGATATAGAAAAAGGGAAGCCTAGGTAATCAATTTCTGGATGTTTTACTGCATCCGTAGCACCTCTAACATTAGCCACTATAGCAAGTAATTTACTAGTAGTTTTAGATAAATCTAGCTGTGCCAATACCTGTGCCGTATCTACCATTTGGGGAATTGCCTTAGGCGAAACAAAGCTTCCAAAATCAATAGTATCAAAACCACAGCCTAATAAAGCTTGAATATACCGAACCTTCTCCTTCGTAGGAATAAAAGGTTTTATGCCTTGCATGGCATCTCGTGGACATTCAATTATTTTTACTTTTTCAGGCATATAAAGTAGAAGTTACTATCGTAAAATTACCATTATTTATCCGATAAAAACAGAAACATTGCTATGCCTACAAACACACTAATTTGCAACCATTTCAGAAGAACTCCTATATAAGCGTTTTTCACAATCCTATCTGATATAACCCCTGAGAGGATGGCAATAGCTACAAAAACGAGAGAAGATACTGCGATAAAGAGCAGTCCCAAGACATAGAATTGAATTACAGTACTCATCGTTTCACTAAATAAAAACCCAGGAAAAAAGGCCAAAAAGAAAATCGTGACTTTCGGGTTTAATACGTTCATAATAAACCCCTGCTTAAAAAGCTGTCCTATGCTTTTCTTTGGCACACTATAGTTTGAAAGGCTGATCTTGGCATCGCCACGAAAAACTTGGAACGCTAAATAAAGAAGGTACATAGCTCCAAAGAGCTTTATAATAAAAAAGAAAGAATCATTTTCTTTGATGACCGCAGATATGCCAAACGCCAATAGTGTAGTATGAACCAAACATCCCGTCATGAGCCCAGCTATAGTTGCAAAACCATATCGTTTCCCATGAGTTATACTTTGTATTAGTACAAAAATATTATCCGGACCCGGAGAAAGCGCTAAAGCCGCCGTAGCCAATGAAAAAGTTAAAAGAATATCGTAGTTCAACTGTTTATAATTCTAATGGAAAAATACAAATTATAGAGGGATACAACTATTTTTAATACCTTTCACAAAATCATTTTAATTACAGGTATGAAAAAAATAGTGTTTTCCGTTCTAATGGGAATTTTGGCAGTAGTAAGTTTATCATTTAGCTCTTGTGGTGGCGAAACCCCTAAAAAAGAAATAGTAATGGAAAACGATAGTCTACTGCGACATGTAGTACTATTCAAATTCAAGGACAGCACTGCTAAAGAAGACATAAAAAAAGTAGAGGCGGCTTTTAGTGCCCTACCTAGTAAAATTCCACAAATAATAGGATATGAATGGGGCACCAATAATAGTCCCGAGGGCATTAATAAAGGCCTTACCCATTGCTTTTTCCTAACATTTAAAAGTGAAGCAGATAGGGCTATTTACTTACCTCATCCAGACCACAAAGCATTTGGAGATGTTTTAGGTCCGCATTTAGATGACGTACTGGTACTGGATTATTGGACAAAAGGATAGTAGCCTCCGGCAGTTATAGTGAACGGTTAATAATATCCGTTCACTTATTGTACCATTGAAAATTGAGAAGGTCTACTTACCTAGTTCTTGTTGATTTAAAATTGCCTTGTTAATTTTCTTCACCAAACCAGGTCCTTCGTAAACAAAACCGGTCCAAAGTTGAATTAAGTCTGCACCAGCTTCTAATTTTTCTAATGCGTCCTCCGCGGAATGTATTCCGCCTACACCAATGATAGGAAAAGATTTATTGCTTTTTTCTGCTAAAAACCGAATAACTTCCGTGCTTCTATCCTTTAAGGGTTGCCCACTGAGTCCGCCGGCTTCTTCCAGCAAAATAGCATGAGATTTTAGATTCTTACGTTCTATGGTGGTGTTCGTTGCTATAATACCATCAATTTTGGTAGTAGCAACAATTTCAATAATATCAAGCAATTGGTCATCAGTGAGGTCCGGTGCAATTTTCAATAAAATAGGTTTGCGTTTTATGTTTCTTTTTTGAGAATATTTGTTGTTCTCCAGTTGCAATTCATTAAGCAAGGCCGTTAAGGGTTCTTTATCCTGCAACTCACGTAATCCTGGAGTATTGGGCGAACTAACATTAACAACAAAATAATCTACATGGTCAAAAAGTGCGTCAAAACAAATCAAATAATCCTTCACCGCCTCCTTGTTTGGCGTTACCTTATTTTTACCAATATTTCCTCCAATAAGTACGCTATGCTTCTTTTTTAATTGCTCTACGGCATCAAAAACACCTAGATTATTAAACCCCATTCGATTCACAATAGCTTTATCCGCCTTTAACCTGAATAATCGTTTTTTAGGATTCCCAGCTTGCGGTTTTGGCGTAAGGGTTCCTATTTCCACAAAGCCAAATCCAAAATCTGAAAGTTCATTATACAGCAGGGCATTCTTATCAAAACCTGCCGCTAGTCCCACAGGGTTTTTAAACTTTAGTCCAAACACCTCTTTTTCCAAACGTTTATCTTCAAGAACAAATAAGAATCTAAAAAGACTGGAGAACCCTAATTTTGAGAAAAACTTTATGGAAGAAAAAGAAATATGGTGCACCCTTTCAGGGTCGAATAGAAAAAGTATAGGACGAAGGATAAACTTATACATGGGTGCTATTAAATTTAGGACAAAAATACAAACTGTAAAGGATACTATTTAATTCCCATCTGGCAATTTATCATGGAAAGATGGTTGTTTTTTCTAATGTAGACTATCCTTATACACCAAAGGCACAACTACTAAGGGTGACCTTGATGCCTCTCTACATAAATTTCTATATAGGGTGTATTGCTTTTCATTAAAAAGTGCCAACAACCTTTTATCTATTAAAGTTTGAACCAAGGCCATACTATCCATAATAATGTTATAATCCGTTGCTAATTTAGATAGTTCCGAGAAGTTACTTTGAGGGTTTCTCTTTTGGATGTTCTCCAACTTATTATCTAAAATACCTTGTCTATACTTTACCTCTTCGCTATAACTTGTCAATTTATCTATCTGTGAAGTATTTAATTGAAAAACGCTAACTAGCGCAGAGTCCGCAGTAACGCCTACACCCAAAATACAATCTGCTTGTGCGAAGCTTTTAGAACTCAGAATAAAAAAAAGAACCGATATGATAAAAGTAGTCGAATATCTAGGCATAAAACAGGAAACTTTATAACGTGGCGAAATTACAATTTTTAAGGCTATTTTTGATTAAAACACGATTTCATGCAACATATCATCGATAGATTCCTAAGCTATGTGACCATTGACACGCAAAGCGACCCAACATCCAACACAACCCCTAGCACCTTAAAGCAATGGAATTTAGCAAATAAATTAGTTGATGAGCTAAAACAAATAGGCATGAAAGAGGTAAGTATTGATGAGAACGCCTACATTATGGCAACCCTGCCTAGCAACGTAGCGCATGCCGTACCCACGATCGGATTTATTTCTCATTTTGATACGACTCCGGACTTTTCAGGTACCAATGTAAACCCACAAATAATAGCTAATTATGATGGTAATGACATTATATTGAATGCCAAGGAAAACATTGTGCTATCTCCTGATTATTTTGAGGACTTATTACAATATAAAGGGCAAACTATAATTACCACCGATGGCACTACCCTGTTAGGAGCAGATGACAAAGCCGGTATTACAGAAATAATTACGGCCATGGAATATTTGATACAGCATCCTGAAATTAAACACGGAAAAATAAGGGTGGGTTTTACTCCCGATGAAGAAATTGGTCGTGGCGCACATAAATTTGATGTAACAAGTTTTGGAGCGGAATGGGCCTATACCATGGACGGTAGTCAGATTGGGGAATTGGAGTATGAGAATTTTAACGCCGCAGGCGCCAAGATTACGATTTTGGGAAAAAGTGTGCATCCAGGATATGCCAAAGGAAAATTGGTGAATTCCATAGGAATAGCTAACGAATTTATGTCGATGCTCCCTACGAATGAAACTCCCGAAACCACATCTGACCGAGAAGGTTTTTATCATGTACATCATGTTGATGGTGGCATAGAAAAAACAGAACTGGAACTGATTATAAGAGACCACGATACCCAAAAATTTGAACAGCGAAAAGCGCTGTTAACTGAAATTACGGATACCTTGAATACTAAATATGGAGATTACATCAGTCTGGATGTCAAAGACCAATACTACAACATGAAAGAAAAAATAACTCCGGTGATGCATATTGTAGAAATAGCCAAAGAAGCCATGGAGCAGCTAGGGATAGTCCCCAACATAAAACCTATTAGAGGAGGCACGGATGGTTCCCAACTGAGTTTTATGGGGCTACCTTGCCCAAATATATTTGCAGGCGGACATAATTTTCATGGAAAATATGAATACGTACCGGTAGAAAGTATGCAAAAAGCAACCGAAGTTATCGTTAAAATTTGTGAGCTTACAGCAACTAAATAGTATTGGAAAATAAAAAATGCATTAAAGAACAGAGGTAATCAAAAAAAATTTACAGGATTTTAGAAATAATAAATAAACATAGCCTTGACTCCAATCAAATTAGTCAAACCAAAATCGGATTTGTTATAAAAGTATATCATGACAGCGAAATGGACGAAACCTTCTCTTTTAATTCGGAGAAAGAAGCGTAGGATTTTACAAAGAAACTGACCTAAATCTTTGTGCATCATAATGCAAGGCATGTCTAATCTGATATACATATGAATAAATCAGAAGAAGTAGCAGCGTATTATGAAAAAATACATCCATTTAAGGATGTTATAAACATATTGAGACAACTTGTTCTAACAACACAAGTTGAAGAAACTTTCAAATAGAGTTTTCCAACCTATACCTTGGGGAACAAAAATGTCCAAGAAGTAAAAATAACGGCCATGCGGCATTGGAAATTTAAATCCGAGGAAGCTATCGAAACTGAGAATGTGCTTTTATACAATAATGAGACTATCGAACTTCTAAAAAGTGGAGTAACGTGTACTCAAAAACCAAAAGCAAAGATTAAGACCTAACTTTGCACACCCTCCCTTTTAAAACAAAAACGAGAATCAGATTCTAGTCTAAACAAGGCTTTTTATAATCTTACTCCCTACAAAAAAAGAGAATATGCAGATTATATAACCTCAGCAAAACAGGAAAAAACCAAACAAGCACGACTACAACAAATTACTCCGCTAATACTAAAAAACAAAGACTTAAATGATTTATATTGTTGATATAAAGGGAGTTTTCAACTCTATAACATAGGAAGTTTCCAATCGTTATGATAATTAGCCTTAATCAATTTATTAGCGGCTTCGCTCTTAAACAGCCCCGTAGCTTCATCCCAATAAATCCGATCACCTGTTTTAAAGGCTACGTTCCCCATATGGGAAACTAGCGCTGCATCGTATCCAACTTTTATAGGAGCGTTTAGCGCAGAAGCATCCCTGTTCTTTACAGAATTTATAAAATTAGCAGTGTGCAGGTCCAAACCACTTTGGGTGCCTTTATCAAAGGAAACAGCTTTCATTTTTGGAATGCCTTCCTTGTCCCATCCTTGAAATTCTTTTTCTGGTATAATTTCCCAACCTTGCCTATCCAAGACCAAGGTGCCATTGTTTCCGATAAACGCTATACCGTGATTACGACCATAATTGCCCCCGTCTATACCGGTGGCGTGCTCCCATAGTATAGAAAAGTCATCATATTCATACACAGTCTGCAAGGTGTCCGGTGTTTCAGAAGCATCATCGGGATAGGCAAATTTTCCCCCCAAGGCCATTACCGATTTAGGAGTGCCCGCTTTCATACCATAAAGCGCGTAATCTATAAGATGCACACCCCAGTCGGTCATTAAACCGCCAGCATAGTCCCAAAACCATCTGAAATTAAAATGAAATCTATTGGCGTTAAAATCGCGTTTTGGAGCAGGGCCAAGCCACATATCATAATCTACACCTTTTGGCACTCCACTATCAGCCACTATAGGTACAGGTTTCATCCATCCTTGGTATGCCCAAGCTTTTGCTAATCTTATTTCCCCTAATTGACCGGAATGCACGAAATTAATGGCATCAACAAAGTGAGGCTGACTTCTTTGCCATTGACCAATTTGCACCATACGGTCACTAGATTGCACATAGTCTAACATAATATTCGCCTCTTGGATAGAATTCGCAATAGGTTTCTCACAATACACATCTTTGCCGGCTTGGAGCGCATCTGTCAATTGAAGACAATGCCAATGATCCGGAGTACCAATAACCACCACATCAATATCCTTATTTTCTAAAAGACGACGATAGTCCTTATACCATTTCGGTTTTTTGATACCTGCCTTTTCTAAATCTATAGTTCTGGCCTGCAATACATTCTCATCTACGTCGCATAATGCAATGACATTGGTGTCGCCCATCTTTAGCATGGAAACAAGGTCTGAGAATCCCATACCCTTGCATCCGATGAGACCTATATTTATGGTGTCGTTAGGGCCTACTTTTCTTCTTATTGCTGCCAAGAGTTCCATCGGAAATAAAAATGATGCTCCTGTTACGGCGAGTCCTGCCGTTCCCTTCCTTAAAAACTCCCTTCTATCCAAAGCCATAATCAATTGATTTATGCCTTCAAGATACAAGTTTTTACCAATAAAAAAGCACCAATATTCCTATTGGTGCTTTTAATTGTATTGTACTATGTATTATTTCTTCTCGAGCGCTGGAACTGATAATTTTTTACTCATCTCCATAGAAATAGCGGACCTATCAAACTTTAATTTACCCGCCATGGTCTCTAAAACACATGAAAGGTCTTTATCGTTTATATCTACCACTTTTCCGTGCAGTCCACTTTTCGTGATGACGCGATCACCACGTTTTAATTCTGCCGAAAACTTCTTCTCGTCTTTTTGTCGCTTCATTTGTGGTCGTATCATAAAGAAATACGCTACCACAAAAATCAATATCATCGGAAGAAACTGTCCTATATCGCCCATTATTGGTGTTTATTTTAAATTATTTTACCGGTCCTAATGGAGCAGCACCTTTTGGGTTTACAAAGGCTTTTATTCTCAAAATCTCAGAACCTTTCTCCGTATTGGCAGTAACCGTTATCGTTTTTGTAATTTGATTTTGACCAGCGCCATTGAACTTTACCAATAATTCGCTAGACTCTCCTGGAGCGATAGCTCCCTTTGGTGGGTTAGGCACAGTACAACCACAGCTACTTTTAGCATCTGTAATTATTAACGGCGCATTCCCGGTGTTTGTAAATTTAAAAGCTGTTTCTTGGGCAGCTCCCTGCTCAATAGCACCAAAATCGTGTTCGGCCTTATCGAAGGACATTACTGGAACAGCTTTGGCAGCCTCATCTCTAACTGCGGCCTGAGCCACGTTATCTGTTTTAATTTTTTCAGAAGCATTTTCCTTACAAGAAGTAAATGCCAACAACGATACCATACTTATGGCTAAAACTATTTTTCTCATGATTTAAACTATTAGTTATTATATTAAACGTAAAATTATAAAATTATTTCATAACAAACCCCTACCCATTTTGTTAAGCTTTCCTTCTGCCTTGTATTCCTTAGTTAATTTATCTAAAATACCATTGATAAAAATACTACTCTTGGGCGTGGAATACTCTTTTGCGATTTCTAAATACTCGTTTATAGTAACCCGTTCAGGAATAGATGAAAAGTGAAGCAACTCACAAATGGCCATCTTCAACAAAATACTATCAATATCCGCAATACGGTCTTTGTCCCAATTAGGAGTCTTGCCCTCTATCTCTTTTTCTAAGGCAGAATTTTTCAACAAGGTTTTGGTTAGTAGGTCGTTTGCAAAAACCATATCTTCTTGGTCCTTTAAGAGTTTTGGAAGGAAAAAGGATTCGTTATGTTCTTCTTTTGCTTTCTTGAATTGTTTTAAGATAAACGTATTAACAATAGGGATATCATCTATCCAAGTAAGCTTATCATCCTCAAAGTATTCATAAATCTTTTCGTTGGGCGCTATTATTTCCTTGAACAAAGCCAACACCAACTCCTTATCCTTAGAGAAACTAGTCTGTGGTTGCTTCATATAAGCGTCATAAATATCACTCTCGATTATATCCTTATAAATTAGTTTTACATATTCCTCGTTCAAATACCAATTATCCAGTTTTCTATTGGACAAGGTTTCTTTTAAAAGTTGATTGTTTTTCAATTGTAGCAAAAGTCCATTGTTAACAAATCTCGCTTTGTCCACATGACCATTTTCAGCGTCGGCAATATATTTTTTTGAAGAAAGGGCAAGTTGCTCGGATGCTTTTTGCTGTATTTCTAAGAACAGACTTAGCCATACAAGGTATAACGTGTAGGTATTCTCTATACTTACTTTTAAAAACTTTTCCTGTTTTTGCAAGGAATCATCCTTGGATTGAATAAGCGCGTAGATGCATTGCATTACCTTTACCCTGATATGCCTTCTTGTAAGCATTTGAAAGAACTTTTTAAGGTTGAAACTCGAAGCGGCAAAAGTACGCATCTATTTAAAGTACCGCAAAAGCAATCGTATTTATTCTTAGGTATTTTATAACAATAAAATCTAGGTCAAAAACCTATCTTTGAAAAATATAAAATTTACAATCTCCATTTAATTTTCCCGATGAAGGAACTGAAGCACCTCAATAAATACTTCAAAAAATACTGGCTTAAACTGTTAATCGGGATTGTGATTACCATTTTCGCCAGGCTTTTCCAGTTGGTTATGCCGTCTTATGTAAATAAGATAATTACTGTAGTAGAGCAATACATTAATGCCGATATCGTAAAGGAAACTGCAAAAGAACAGTTGACCTTATTTATATTAATTATTGTAGGTGCAGCATTACTCTCGGGCTTTTTTACTTTTCTAATGCGGCAGACAATCATTAATATTTCCCGTTATATAGAATATGACCTTAAAAATGAAATTTTTGATCACTATCAAATCTTAAGCCTTAATTTCTACAAAAAAAATAGAACTGGAGATTTAATGAATCGAATAAGCGAGGATGTAAATCAGGTACGTTTATATGCAGGACCGGCCATCATGTACGGCATACAGACCTTAACACTTTTTATCTGTCTTATACCCTTAATGTTTATTAAAGCACCTACCCTAGCAGCCTATACCTTATTGCCGCTACCTATTCTATCCGTGCTTATTTACAACATCAGTAAAATTATTCATAAACGGAGTACCGTAGTGCAAGAATACCTTTCTACGTTGTCTACATTCACGCAGGAAGTGTTCTCTGGAGTTTCTGTAATTAAAGCCTATGCACTAGAACCCCAGACCAACAAAGAATTAACGCAATTAGCTATTGAAGGCAAGGATAAGAGCATGAGCTTGGCAAAAGTGAATGCTTGGTTTTTTCCTTTAATGGTCCTGCTTATCGGTATTAGTAACATATTAGTTATCTATATAGGTGGCATGCAATACATCAACGGGGAAATAGGTATTGGTCTTATTGCTGAATTTATCCTTTATGTAAATATGCTGACTTGGCCCGTAGCTATTGTGGGTTGGCTAACGTCTATTGTTCAGCGAGCAGAGGCGAGTCAAAAAAGAATTAATGAATTCCTGAACGAAAAGCCAGAACTAGAAAACAGCGTGTCCCAATCACATAAAATCAAAGGAAAAATAGAATTCAAAGATGTTAATTTTACCTATGAGGACACCGAAATCCATGCGTTAAACAATCTCTCTTTTACAATAAACCAAGGAGAAACTGTGGCCATACTCGGAAAGACCGGCTCCGGAAAATCCACAATCCTAGATTTGGTGGCCCGTTTATACGATACAACATCGGGAGAAATTTTTATTGATGATGAACCGATTAAGAACATCAACCTAACCGATTTAAGAAAATCTATAGGTGCCGTACCCCAAGATGCATTCTTGTTTTCGGACACCATCAGGAACAATATTAAGTTTGGAAAATACGATGCGACAGACGAGGAAATAATCTCCATAGCGAAAGAAGCAGTAGTGCATGAAAACATTATGGGATTCTCAAAACAATATGAAACCGTGCTTGGGGAAAGAGGCATCACATTAAGCGGAGGACAAAAGCAACGGGTATCTATCGCAAGGGCTTTAATGAAAAACCCCGATATATATTTGTTTGACGATTGCCTATCTGCTGTAGATACGGAAACAGAAGAAGAAATACTTTCCAACCTCAAAAAAGCATCGAATAACAAGACAACTTTGATTGTAAGCCACAGGGTCTCTTCCGCTAAAAATGCGGACAAAATTCTAGTATTGGAAAATGGAAAGCTATTACAACAAGGGACTCATGAGGAATTGAATAACATAGAAGGTTATTACAAAGCGCTTTACCAGAACCAACTTTCGGAGAAAGAAAATTAGAAAATTGTTGCCGGATAGCTTTTTTTTTTTCATTTTTGATAGTACACACTTTATAACCATAAAGAAATGAGCGATAAAGATTTAATGGACCAAGAGGAAATTCATTCCAAAGTTTTACGGGCAGGAAGAAGAACCTATTTTTTTGATGTAAGAAGCACGAAGGCTGGTGATTATTATTTGACGATTACCGAGAGTAAAAAATTTACCCATGACGACGGCTCTTTCCACTACAAAAAACATAAAATTTATCTCTACAAAGAAGATTTTGATGCGTTTAAGGAGAATGTAGAAGAGATGATGGATTTTATAATTAATGAAAAAGGCACCGAAGTAATATCGGAAAGACATCAAAAAGATTTCAAAAAAGAAGAGGACGAAACAGCTACGGATGTTGAGGAAACACCCAATGGTAATTTTACAGATGTTAGTTTCGACGATATTTAACATCATTTCTATTAAATAAATTGATAACGACCCTTATAATTGAGGGTCGTTTTTTATTTTTATACCCTAGCTAAATAAATCAACACTATGAAAAAACTATTACTATCCGTTTTACTCTTTGTTTCCTTTATATCCTATGCACAGGAAAAATTGGATTTAAGTTATTACCTTCCTCAGGATATTTCATATGATGCATCCATTCCAACCCCCAAAGATATTATTGGGCATGAAGTTGGAGAATGGCATGTAACGCATGATAAACTTATGTTCTACATGCAGGCGCTTGCTAAATCTAGTGATCGAATACATATAGAAAATCGCGGCGAAACCTTTGAAGGCAGACCTATTCTCTTACTTACGGTTACGACTCCAAAAAACCATGAGAATATTGAACAAATAAGAACTGATCATGTTGCGCTTACCGAAAGTGGAACAGCTACAAATACCGCTTCAATGCCAGTAGTGGTATACCAAGGTTTTTCGATACATGGCAACGAACCCAGTGGTTCTAATGCATCACTAGCCTATGCGTATTATTTAGCGGCGGCACAAGGGCCTAAAATTGAGGCAATGCTCAATAATATGGTAATCTTATTGGACCCGTCATTCAATCCAGATGGCCTGCAACGTTTTGCGTATTGGGCCAACACCAACAAAAGCATCAACCTAGTAGCGGACAATAACGAACGGGAATATAATGAAGTATGGCCTGGCGGAAGAACAAATCATTATTGGTTTGATATGAACCGTGATTGGCTCCCTGTACAATTACCGGAAAGTAGAGCACGTATCGAAAGCTTTCATAAATGGATGCCTAACATTTTAACGGACCATCATGAAATGGGAACTAATTCTACCTTTTTCTTTCAACCGGGAGAAGCCATGAGAACCCATCCGCTTACCCCGGACATGAACCAAGAACTTACCCGTGAAATAGGAACTTATCATGCAAAAGCGTTGGACAAAATAGGCTCATTGTACTATTCTGAAGAAGGGTATGATGATTATTACTACGGTAAAGGATCTACCTTCCCAGATGTGAACGGTAGTATAGGTATTCTATTTGAGCAAGGAAGTTCCAGAGGACATATACAAGAGAGTGAAAATGGGCTATTAACGTTTCCTTTCACCATTCGCAATCAGTTTACTACAGCACTTTCTACCATTGAAGCCGCAAATAACATGCGAGAAAAAATCTTAAACTATCAGCAAAAATATTATCAAGATATTAAGTCGGAAGCTTCTAGAAGTAAAGTTAAAGGTATCGTTTTCGGTGATAGTAAGGACGGCGCAAAAGCTTGGCACTTAGCTGAAATTTTACAGCGTCACAAAATAAAATTTCATGAATTAGCAAACGATGCAACTATTAGCGGAAAGTCCTACGCCAAAGGAAAGAGCTACGTAATTCCCATGAACCAGAAAAATCCTAGGTTAATTAAGGGAATGTTCGAAAAACGCACAACCTTTAAGGACAGCCTTTTCTACGACGTATCTGCTTGGACCTTTCCTTTGGCATTTAATGTAGATTATGCGGAGCTTTCCTCGTTAGGTAACGCAGGTCCAGAAATAACGAAATTACCTCCAATGTCTGGCTCTGTAAGTGCCAAAAGCAACTACGCTTACCTTTTTGAATGGAACGAGTACTACACACCAAAAGCACTTAATGCCATTACACAAAAGGGACTGCGCGCCAAAGTGGCAAAATCTCCCTTTACTCTTGAAGGAAAAACTTATGACTACGGAACCATAATGGTACCTGTACAGAATCAGGATTTGAACGCAACTGAGCTACATGAGTTTATGCAAAAAATAGCTTCCGAAAGCAACTTAACGGTAACTAGCGTAGGTACAGGCCTTACGAAAGGTATTGATTTAGGAAGCAATGACTTTGATCCAATTAAAAAGCAGAAAGTGGCAATTATCGTGGGAGACGGCATTCGCTCCTATGATGCAGGCGAAATCTGGCATTTGTTCGATACCCGCTATAACATGGAACTTACCAAGATAGATTTAAGCTATTTAAGTTCTGTAGACCTTAGCAAGTACACGGATATTATCCTGCCCAGCGCCAACGGCAATGCTATCAACAATGGAAATACGGATAAATTAAAAGAATGGGTAAAAGACGGAGGCACCTTAATTGGGTACCGTAACATGGCAGAATGGTTCAATAAAAACGAATTTATGAAGCTAGAGTTCAAGAAGGATACTTTAGTCGGAAAGAATATCAACTTTGAGCAGAAGAACGATTTTAGGGGGGCACAGGTAACAGGAGGTGCTATTTTTGAAGCGACAGTAGACCGCACCCACCCTATCAACTTTGGTTATAAAAATAATAAGATATCGCTATTCCGTAACACTAATGTGTATATAAAGCCAAATGAAAACAGCTATAACAATCCTATCACGTATACAAATGACCCATTATTGAGTGGTTATATTTCTGAAGAAAACTTAGAGATGCTTAAAAATTCGGTTCCTTTTCAAACCCAAAGTTTGGGTAGTGGAAAGGTCATTGCATTTACGGATAACACCAACTTTCGTGCCTTCTGGTACGGCACCAACAAATTATTAATGAATGCGATTTTCTTTGGAGAGATGATGTAATACGTATTATAATTCTCTCTTTTGAAGCAGATAAACCAAGTAATATCCCGTAATTGGTTTATGGATTTTTTACTGCTTAGCGCATATGTTACAACACAATCGCTAAGCAGTATGAAATCTTAACTAGTATTCTCAGGATACCGCTTAGAGGATCCTTGTAGCAAAATAACTGTTCTTGTTATGCTGAATGTCCCTTGGTTTATCTTGATTACTGGCGCACCCAATAGCTTAAATAAGCGTTTAGGGGAAAAACTTGGCGTAATCCCATTCGTTACGCTTAACCTAGCTGTCACCAATTAAATCAGACAGTAATATTCGCTGATTAAAGTTCCTATCTACTTATTGTACGCTCTATTTTTCTAATACCCAGAAATTTTCGGTTATTCCTAGATTTATTGTTTCATCCTATCGGGCGTAATAAAATTATTTAGTTCAAGAAAACCATATGGCTTTATCATTCACCGGAAAGAAACAGTCTTAACTGACTTTCTCCTAAATAACCTCAACCGTTGCCTTTAAATCGTTTTTGGCCCTAGTTAAAGAGCTACCCGATACCGGCACCCAGCGCATACCTTTTTGATATTTCTCTACAACATCTTCTTTCAAGGGGTCCATAACCATTAAATAAATCCATTGGTTATCTAAAAGGGTACGCAAATTTTCGTTGCGTGTTAGGATATCCTCTATTCTGGCTTTAGGTGCTTGTATAAGAACCGAAAGTCGTAGTGGTTTATGATACATTTCCGTATCTGAAGAACGTAGCGATTGTAACGGAAGTCCCATTTTAAGATCCCCACCATTGCCTTGTACCACTCCAAAACGGCCTGTAATATTATGCGTTATTTTAGAACCTCCACCAAATGTGTCGTTATCTACCATAGAGAAATAGTAGTGGTTATTTATCCACTGTGTCACTACCATAGGGCCTTGCATAATACCTTCTAGGGCAGCACCGGTCTCATCCAATTTCCAATTATAAGAATGTAGGAAGCAACGACCGTCTAAATTTTCTTTATGTGTAAGCGATCTTGGTCCTATAATAAACCCAGCATTTTTCGCCAAGCCCCATTCTGGTCTAGTTTCGCTCCATTGGTTGGCCTTTCGCTCGGCTATTTTTACACTATTCTTCGCAATCCCAAGCCTGTCTTGTGTTGCCGTTTGTTGTGCAAGCACCAAGTTAGATTTAACTTTTGCTAGTTGTTCCTTATGTGAACTGGGTACATGCGCATCAAAAAGTTCAATTTCATCAGTAGTGGTATTATGTTCCGCTCCAATAAATACAGTACTATCAGGAATATGCACGTTATGCTTATCTGCTAATACACTCCTTACTTCGGTTTCATTAGCTAAGCTAGCTAGCATACGCGCGTTATGCCTTCCGGGACTTGCAGCGCAGGCACCACAATCCAAACTAGAATCAAATGCATTATTAGCGGAATGACCACCATGTCCTATAAAAAGAATCAAAGGTGCAAATTCTTGCCACCCAGTCAGGTCAAAAGCAGACTTAACGATTCCCGCTTTTTCCGCTATTGGAATATTCAGCTGCAAGGTATCATCATCTTGGACACTTTGTAGTTCAGGAGTGCATATGTCTTCGTAAGAAGATGTATTCTTCTTTTTGAAACGATAAAAGGTACCTGGCGCCAAAGTACGTATCAATAAATAAAAACCATAAAAGAAACCAGAGCCCTCTACAAAGCCAAAAGCGGAAGGCAGCATGTTTTTCATGCGCTTTAAGAAATAGGCGCCAAACTGTGCCGTGTCGTTTTTTCGCTTAAACGTTAATACTTTTTCTTTCTTACCGGCTTGAGGTGCTTCGGATACGAGATAGGCTGAAGTAACTATTGGAGGGCACGATTTTCGGTTAAGTCCGTCTTCTAGGTTACTATAATCCATTGCAATACCAAAAAACCCTGCATAACCGAATGTTTCATAATTCCCTTTTGTTTCTACGTGCCTTCGTATAAGCTCTGAGCGGGTATCGATACAAAATACCATTTGGGCATCTGGCGTTATTTGAACGGTTTTATCATCTGTAACCAATGATTTCTGTTGCTCAAGTGACCCGACCAATTGATGTTGCCAGGTACTTTCCCATGCCTTTAGCCAGATGTGTTGTATGTCTGTAAAATCATTCGAGGTATCATCAATATTTGATTCTGGAACAATTTCGAGCTTTAATTGGTTTGCTATCCAAAGACGCACCGCCAAATAATCCTCCATGGTAATCGGGTAGGCTTGTTGCCAAAGTGAATTGGATTCTGACCGATAATTGATGTAACCTGTCCAACCTGGAAGGGATGCCAAATGATATGTAAAAATGTGTATATACTCTTTTTCCTTCTGAGGTTTCAGTACCTCCTGCAAGGCTTCACTAGCGCTTTTTGGTATATCGTTTACAGAAGCTATTCCGAGTTCTTGGTCGTATGCAGCAAGTTGACGCCATGCTTTATAAAAACCAGCTTCCTTACCGGGCATTTCCCACTCTGCTAGACCCTCGTCCATAAAGGCCGAAAGCCACTTTGCCATAATACCGTCTAGGACATGATTCTTATTTTTTACTATGGATTCTTTATGAGATTCCATTTGTTGTAAATAAAAGTCTGGAGCCTCTGTATAACCGCTTTCAAGCAAAAGGGGCATCACTACACTTTCCTCAATTTCTCCTTGCTCCCAAGCTTGTCTAAAAAGAGCCGCTTCAGGAAACATATTGGTACTCAAAAGTGAGCTTGCCGTCTCTACTGCCGTTTTAAAAGCTGTTTGCTCATAGCCCGATAGGGGATTGGAGGTTACAAAGGAATATAAAGGCCAAGTTTTTCCAATTACTTTGGATGCTTCGTCGATACTCTTTAAGATGTCTTGTGGCATCATTAGGATTTAGATTTATAGAATAAAATCGATTTTTTGTAAGGCTGTGATATGTTCATGAGTTTTACATATATCCAAGGCACGTTCTTGTAAACACCCAGTTTCATAATGAAAAAACCGATTAGGAAAATCACGCCAAAAATAACTTGCACGGCGGAAAGCGGCAGAGCAACAGCCACCATGGGCAAGTCTGCCATTAAAACCGTTACGCCGTTATACATGAGCGCGTAACAGCCAATACCTGCAATGAATAAAACGGGCGGTAAAAAGATTTTCTGTATCAGTGATAAACTTCTTTCCTTAACTATATTGTATGTCGCCTGCCCTACTGTTATTGCAACTATTAAGGTAAGAAAAATACTACTATCCAAGATTGTTCCTTTTCCTGTAAGTTGCGTGAACAGAACTGCTCCCAATATACCAAAAACCAAAACTGCTAAAGCTTGTACTGGTGTTATCCTAAAATGAGCTGTCTTTTTTGGTTTGGAATGCACTATTTCCTCTCCGGAAGACAAAAATAAATAGGCCTTGTAAAACCCATGTAAAATAAGATGCGCCACTGCTGCATTAAAAAATCCAAGGCCGCACTGCATGATCATAAAACCCATTTGGGCAATGGTAGAGCAGGCCAATTTTTGCTTGACATTTACTTGTAACAACTTGGTAAACTGAGCTATAATAGCAGTTAAGCCACCAATAACGAATAGCACATCTAAGGTGTTGGTAGCAAATAAAACTGTAGAGAACAAGGTCAATAAAATTCCAGCACCATTTACAAAACCAGCATGCATAAGGGCTGAAGCAGGAGTGGGTGCAGTCATAGCTGAAAGCAACCAGCGATGAAAAGGATATATGGCCGACTGTACGATGGCCGCAACAATGATGCAGACTGCGGCTATGGATAGAATATACATCGGTAGCTCATCAATCGAAGCAACGATTCCGCTTACGGTATACCTATCACTTTGAAAGGCCAACAGTAAAACTCCGATACTAAGAAATAACGTACCGGTCATAAAATACTTCAATGTAAATTTAGATGCCTCGCGCGCTTCTCCCCATTGTGCGTCAACACCAATCAATTTAGCCATTACAATGCCCATCATCAACCAACTACCCAATAAAGGAGCCACGTGCTCTGATGCTACAAATAGCATTACCGACACGGTAAAAGCCAAACAAAGTAGCATAAAATTCAAATGATATCTAAATCCTTTAAGGTAGTTGCTCGCATAAGTACTTACCAAAGCACCAAAAAAAGTAACCGTGGTCCAAATTAAAATAGTGAAACCGTTTACCCTAAAAATATTTTTATACCCCCATTCTGGAATTGTAGGAAAAAAGGAGAATAAGTAAGCGACATTGGCTGCAAAGAGCAACCAAAGAAAGGATGTTATAATTTTTGATGCTACTTTGGATGTGCTACTTTCTGATGTAGCAGATTGATTTTTGACACCTTGAGAGGGATTTTCCACGTTTCTAATATAATTTAATTGGTTCGGTTATAGCTGTTGGTAAAAAAAATAGAGGTTTGATTTCAAATAAAATATCTGGATAGTGTAATGTAGACAAGGGATAATTTCAAGATTTCGATATTGGTACAAGGTTAATCATAATACTACTATCAATCTTTAACTCCATACCGTTCTTATGAGCTGTAACAACAAGCTCTTCAACTCGCTTTTTTGCCTTCTTCAACTTTGAAATACGTTCGGTAGAACTACAAACAGTGTCTTTTTCACGCTGTCGAAGGTTAAGTGCCTTTACGGTATGAAACTTTATCTTATCGTTGAGTAGAGATAAGAGTACATCCGCCGCTTCGGCCGGACTAAAATGACCTTCTATGAATTTGATATTTTCATTCATTTATAAAATACCTTTAGGTATATTATTTTATACTATTCAACGTAATTCAATCTTAAGCAATCAATCATATTTAAATACATATTCTTGATTCGAGTACGAAGGTGAGACATTCTATTTATTAATTTTTATTTATATTAGTTATATTTTACATAAATAAAATTTATATTGATAGAAGAAAATCTAGTGAAACTTTTCATAGACTACGAAAAGCTTCTGAAAATAGTTATTTCTATTGCAGAACACATCTGCTAAATTGACCGTTTATTAATTTTAGGCACCACTGAGACTAACTTATTATTAGAATCAGAAAGATAAACCTGAATCAAATCAGGCATTAGCCCTTTACGAAACCCAGGAGGATAACTGGGGCTGTGTTTTAAGCATGCATACTTCTTTTTTAAAACAAGCAGATTCTTAATAAAAAAGAATGACTATGATCTGATAAGACTCCTAGAATTAATTTTAACGCGACCATTTTACATAGCACAAATTGAATATCAATAGGAAACTGATAACACCTAAGGCCCACCAAAAGTTTAATGCTGTTATAAGCGTAGTAAACAATATAATGTAGTAAACCAGAAAGCCTAGAAACGATGTAGCAAAGCGAAAAGTACCCATAAATTCCGCTTCAGGCACCTTTGGTTTTACTACTAATCTCCAAAATAGAATTACGGGAAAGTTTAGGGACAAGAAGATCATCTGAAAAATGGAGCGTTCCTTACCGCCCAACGTGGTAGTTTTCGCAACAAAGCTTGTTTCGATAATCCTTTGTTTTATCAAACGATTGGTCTTTACAGGATCTAAAAAATCGACCTTTTGAGCTTTAAGGTAGTTAGTAATTTCCACATACTGTATTTCGGGTGAAATATGTGTAGTGAGGGTTTTCAATTGTGATGCCACCGCTTCTTTTATTCTAATTACAGAACCTTGTGCGTCTTCTTCATCGTACAATGCCTGTACTGAAATAGGCTTACCATAACATAGTGTAGCTGAATCTGGAAATTTTTCTGCGTGCACATAATTGAGTCCAACGGGTACGAGCTGAATATCCAACTCAGGAAATCGTTCCAAGGCGCGAAACAATACCCTAGTAAAACCCTTACTCAAAGGCCGCACTCTTCGTTTAAGGTTATGATTACCTTCAGGAAACATAACTATAGCTTCCCCCCTGCTTAGCACATGCGCACAACTATCAAAAACCGCATCATTCTTAGACAAGGTATTCCTTCCATCTCGAATACGATAGATAGGAATCATTCTTACATAGTTAAAAAGTGCATTTAAGACCCGTCCTCCAAAAACGTCGGAACGAGCCAAAAAATATGGTTTTCGTTTACAATCTACACCAACTAAAAGTACATCAATTAAAGCATTCTGATGGTTGGGCAAAAAAAGTATCGGTTTGTTTTTAGGAACATTTTCTAATCCTTGAACCTCAATTTTTCTATGATAGCAAAACAACCCAAAGTGAATGCTATTTTTAAGTACCCAATACAACATAGATTTAAGCTAGTTTTTCGGTATTCACAAATTTAGGACTCCAGAAAGTGGCTAACAATAAGCCCGAAATAATATGCCATATACCCCAAAATGCAGCTAAAAGTGCCATACCACCAAGACCATCGAAAAAAGTAAAGATAAGGAGTAGTCCCAACCCGGAATTCTGAATCCCCGTTTCTATAGTAATCGACTTGGTATTCGCCGTATTTAATCCAAAAATCTTCGCTAGTGAAAAACCAGTAAAAAATGCCAATAGGTTATGAACGAGTACAATCCAAAATACATAAAAAATATAATCTAAAAATACCGTTCTATTGTTAAACAAGGCTAAAAATACCAAAGTAATAAAGAACAATAAAGAAACTACCTTTAAGATTTTTGCCATTTTCAGAGCAAGAATAGGTTTCCAATAATTTACTAGCATACCTATAAATAAAGGAACCCCTAATAGAAGGGCTACTAATTTCACCATCTGCCAGGGAGAAATGGCTACTTCCTGCAAAATAGCAGCTGTGGGCCCATAAAAAGAACCCCAAAGTTGAAGATTTAAAGGAGTCATCACTACAGCAAGTAATGTGGCAATTGCAGTAAGACAAACAGAAAGCGCAGTGTTTCCTCCGGCCAAATGCGAAATAAAGTTAGAGATATTACCTCCTGGACAGGCAGCTACCATGAACATTCCCAAGGCTATACTGGGATACGGATCTATTAACCAAACGAGAAAAAACGTTAAAGCGGGCAGTACCAAAAATTGACTCAAAACCCCAACCAAAACAGGTTTGGGCTTTGACCATAACTGTTTAAAGTCACCAACCGATATTTCCAATGCAATACCGAACATAACGAATGCTAGCACTACATTCATAGCCCATAGTGCGTCCCCATTATAATTAATGTGTATGTTATCTAAAAGAGTATCGGTCAAAAAATCAGGATTTACGGCTTTAGGCTCTTGCGTCTAGTTTATTTCAAAACGTGTTTGTATATTCCGAAGTGCCCAAGATACTACTTTCAGCTTTAATTCGATACTTTGCTTTATTGTTAAATAGTGTCGTCTAAGCTTTGAAATCTTGAACTGTAGTTCGTGAACGAAAATCTGAGTAGCATAAATGAATTGATTTTCATCCATTTGCCATAGCACTAAAATTACCCTTAACTTTATAGAATAAAGTTAATAATATGGCAAGAACAGAAAGTAAGATGCTAGCCTTGGGCACTGCTGCACCAAATTTTAGTTTACTGGATACACTAAGCGAAAACACCCTTAATCTAAAAACAATGACCGGAACAAAGGGTACGGTAATCATGTTCATTTGTAATCATTGTCCGTTTGTGATTCATGTAGCTCCGGAAATTTCTAAGTTGGCAAAAGAGTATACAAGCAAAGGCTTTGGGTTTATTGCCATTTCCAGTAACGATGTTGCAAATTATCCGCAGGACAGTACGGAACTTATGAAAATAAAAGCAAAGGAGGAGGACTATACGTTCCCATATCTTTATGATGAAACCCAAGAGGTAGCCAAAGCATACGACGCAGCATGTACTCCCGATTTTTATCTCTTTGATGACCGTTTGAAATTAGTGTATCGTGGACAACTGGACGACTCTAGACCGGGAAACGGTGTAGCGCTAACAGGAGGAGACCTAAGAACCGCTATGGACTGTATTTTAACAGGAATTCCTATACTTGAGCATCAAAAACCAAGTATTGGCTGTAATATTAAATGGAAAATAGACTAAGGCTGAATCCAAGTAAGCTTTTAATCTCCGTGAATCCAAATACCAGTTCTAAACTTTACCAGTATTCTTGCTACAGATATACTATGATACGAACCAGAAGGCGAAGAAATGGCATAATTAACTATGAAAGATATTGTTCATTTTGAACCCTTAAGCACAGAAACCTTTGACAGGTATATAAAAACAGGGACAAAAGCATACAACCAGCATTATATGCATTTATGGCCAGATGGTGATACTGCGCCTTATATCCAAACTAGCTTTACAGTAGCAATACTAAAGAAGGAATTGATGGATATAAATACACAGCTTTTCTTAATCCATAGCAACAAGGAATGCGTTGGGATTCTAAAACTAATAACGAATGCTCCACTTGAAGCCTATGCTGAAAAAGAAGCGATGTATCTAGACAAAATTTATATCACCAAAGAAGCTTCCGGCGAAGGAATTGGAACTAAAGCGCTTCAGTTTACATTGTTACGGGCCAAAGCAGCAGAAAAAAGGGTGCTTTGGCTCGCTGCCATGCAAAAAGGTCCCGCACTTAACTTCTATAAGAAGAACGGATTCTCCATTCATAGCACAACAGAAATCAAATTCAAACAAGCTATAAAAGCGGAAAAACCAATGTTTATTATGGTGAAGAAAATAGACTAAGAATTAGCTAGCTCCAACCTTCCCTTTTTATCAAGTTTTGAATATGGGCCAAATGATGATTACCATGCCAAGCATATTTACCCATATTTTCTGCAACGCTTACTTTTCTATTATCAACAGGATGCACATAACACCTCTTTAACTGCTCTTCCGAAAGCGCTTTTAGAAAAAATACTAGCTTTAAATGAAGTGCCCTAAGGTAGTTTAACGAAATATCAGTAGGAGCCGTGTGCGCGTCCAGAAGGTCGGACCATGCCTTTTCTTCATATGCTTTGATAATCGGATTTTCCTCTGTCAAAGCCCATTTAAACCTAGTATAGCTGTGGTGGTGACTATCCGCAATATGATGAATTAGTTGCCTAACTGTCCAACCGCCTTTCCTATATGGGGTTTCTAGTTGTGATTCGATCAAGTCACCTACCACTACTTCCAAACGTTTAGGAAAGGTTTCCAGCGCCTTAATCCATTCCTCAATATGTAAAGTAGTTATATGCTCGGGACAGCTAAAATGTCCTATTGGATACTGTAAATATTCTAAGTTTTCCATACACTAAATGTAGTAAAGAATTGGGTATTGAAAAACTGTGTGTTTCAAATACTAGTATATCCATAAGGAGGCACTTCTTCTTAGCACTATTTAGCAATACGTGTCCAAACCAAAACATCAATCCTGAACTATCTATTTGTAAGCAAACAACCTAACCTTGCGTTCGGTATTTACTATTGCGCCAGACAAAAGTGTAAAATTAACCCTTAGCTATCCCGCTTCAACAGGTCCTAACTTTCACGAACTGCTGCGCGTAATAGACTCATTGTAACTTACTGCCAATCATAAGGTTGCTGTGCCTGCAAACTGGGAAAGCGGGCAAGATGTGGTAGTGAGTCAAGCAATCACCACGGCACATGCGAAAGAAATTTTTAGCAAAGGGGTAGAAGAAATAAAGCCCTATTTAAGAATGACTCCCAATACAACTTAATAATTTAGAAAGAAAGAACTCCAAGATTATTGATTTCTAAACACTTAAGGGTATTATAATTATGTTAAATTATAATAATTAATAAAAATAATATTATATTTGCGCTTTAATTAATATATAATTTTTTCTATTATGAGTAAAGGAACAGTAAAATTCTTCAATGATTCTAAAGGATATGGTTTCATCACTGAAGATGGTTCGAACGAAGATCATTTTGTACACATTTCTGGCTTAATCGACGAAGTTCGTGAAGGTGATGTTGTAGAATTTGAACTACAACAAGGTAAAAAAGGATTGAACGCCGTTAATGT
>CAZMUV010000047.1:0-28215 GCA_964569345.1 uncultured Maribacter sp.
TGGTTTCAAAACCTAAAGATTGAATATAATCCAGCTTGCTAATAATACCATTTATGTCACCAATGCCATCACCATCGCTATCCTTATACGAACGCGGGTAAATTTGATAGACTGAAGTGTCCTTCCACCAATTTAATGAGTCTACGGCACTATATTTTGGTAGGATCTTTTCTGGCATTTCAGCCAATATCTCTTCTTTATCAACTCCCCCAGAAACATTTATCCAAATAAAACCTATTATCAATACCACAAGAATACCGAGGAGAATACCGGTATACTTCAAAATACGTTTAAAAATAGATTTTTTTTTGTGGGACTTCTTATTGTCAGACATCAATGTTTAAATTTTGAGCACAAATTAAGTCGGATAATTTAAAAAGTTTGTGAACTAATTCACATAATCAGCTTACAAGGCTTTTGCTTTAAGCTTACTAAGCCATTCTCTAGAGATACCTATATACTCGGCAATGTATTTAGAAGAAAAATGTTTGATAATCTGTGGCTCGTTTATAACAAGGTCTTCATAGAATTCCTCAGGTTTGAGCACAACCAGCTTTGTCTTTACTTTATCTTGATGAATCATATACGTTATAAGTAATTGTATGTAATGTTCTGCTAAAAGGGGTTCCACAGTTCTTATTTTTTCAAGTGCGTTGGAAGATATCTTTAAAACCCTAGAATCTTTAACAGATTTGACTTGATACTCTGACAATTTTCCCATAAAAAAGGCCTCTGCCGGTGCCATGTTCGATTGATAATCACGAAGATGAAAGCTCACCGTTCGTTCTTCTCCATTTTTAGGATGCACATATTGCATTACAAAAGCACCTTCCATAACCACATATCCATAATGACATTTTTTATATGCCTCTATAAGCATAGTGTTTTTAGGAATCGTTTCCACGGTAGATATTGATAACATCAAGTCTTCAATCTCTTTTGGAATACTATCTGGTAATATTTTTTTCATCTCAATTACGAACTCTTGATTTTACATCTGTAGCTGTTTCAATGTACTACTAATTTTTCTATTATAACCAGTCTTTAATTTATGCATAACCCTAGAAAGTTATAATAAATTCTGATACTTTATAGCTTGACCTAAACCTATTTAAATTTTAAAAATCTTATTCTTATTTTTAATAATCAAATCATCAATCATGTCCAATACAAAGTCACCTAGAATTGAAATAATAGATGCCCTACGTGGTTTCGCATTGGCCGAAATTTTAATCTGCAAAATGGCTAAGCAATACCTTTGGATCGAAGAAAAAAAAGCTTATGCTCTGAGTTTTATTTCTAAAATGGACCCTTTTGAGAAGTTTTAAAACAGACAAGAAAAAATCCTGAATAGCTTCTCAATAGTAAAAAACGAAGCATAACAAAACCCAAATGTAATGCACCCTTTAGGGCTAGATCAAAAGGTCTATGTATATTTATTAGGTCGCTAAATCTTATGGATTTAGCTTTAGATTACAAAACACCTAATTACGGGTATCAATATACCGCTTAAATTTAATATTACACTGTAGCCGTATTTTAGGATATGACAACTTAAACGAGGCATGAAAATTCAATAGTGATTAAAAATGTTACAAAAATGACAAAAAAGACCTTCGGAACGTTTGCAGGGGTTTTTACCCCAACTACATTAACAATACTTGGTGTGATTATGTACATTCGTCATCCATGGGTTGTTGGAAATGCAGGTGTCGTTGGTGCATTAGCAATTGTATTAATTTCGGTAGCCATAACGTTTACCACTGCGTTAAGTTTATCTTCAATTACAACTAATGTACGTATTGGCACTGGTGGAGCTTTTAGTATTATCTCAAAATCCTTGGGCCTGGAAATTGGCGGTGCTATAGGTATCCCTTTTTATATAGCTCAAGCTCTAGCTGTAGCCATGTACGTTTTTGGATTTAGGGAAGGATTGGTCTCTATATTGCCTTACTTTAATCCATTACTCCTAGATATTCTAATTTTTTCAGTTGTAATGGGTATTGCGTTTATAAGCACAAGTTTTGCTTTTAAAATTCAGTATGTCATACTTGGCATTATTGTTCTATCCTTAATTTCAATCTATGGAGCGCTTTTTGTAAACGATTTAAACTACGATTTTGAATTGTTCGGTAAATACCCTGGATCTATAGAGAATAATTTCAGTGGCACTTCCTTCTGGGTGGTATTTGCAGTATTTTTTCCTGCCGTTACTGGCGTTATGGCTGGTGCAAATATGTCTGGTGATCTCACTAGTCCAAGAAAAAGCATTCCTAAGGGTACCATTTCTGCAGTAATTTTAACAACACTTATTTATATTAGTTTGGTATTTACTGCTTCGCTTTTAGCAACTCCTACTGAAATGGCGTCAAACTATAATTTATTTATTGATAAAGCACTTTTTAGTCCTATTGTACTTGCTGGATTATTAGGAGCGACGCTATCATCGGCGTTGGGATCGTTTATAGGTGCTCCACGTATTATGCTTGCCTTAGCTGAAAAAGGAATTTTACCTAAAAGCAAGGAGCTTGCAAAAACATCGAAAAAAGGCGAGCCTATCAATTCTATGTTAATAACTGCTGTTATTGTATTTATAGGAATTTCATTACGTGATTTAAATACGATTGCTCCAATTCTTACCATGTTTTTTATGATAACCTATGCCATGGTAAATATTGTAGTTCTTGTTGAACAATTATTGAGTTTGCCAAGCTATAGACCTACATTAAAAGTACCCTTAATTATTCCAGCTTTGGGCGCTTTTGGATCGATTGCCATCATGTTTGTTATCAACGTTATTGTCGCCTTAACATCACTCATTTTGATTTTTTTATTTTACTTCTATTTGGTTAATTTAAAATTAAAATCGGAGGTAGGTGATTCGCGAAGTGGACTTTTTACTGCCCTTGCTGAATGGGCCACCAAAAAATCTAGTAGTTTGAGTCCTCAAAAAGAAGTTAGGTCATGGCGTCCTGATCTTTTAATACCAATGACAATGCCGAAGGAAATTAGAAGTTCTTACAAGCTAATTCATTCAATTATTCATCCTAATGGTTCCATTAAAATATTATCATTATTTAATGAAAACCCAGAAGATCAGAAAAATATTGAATTGTTTTTGAAGAATGCTTCACAAAAATATAAAGAAAGTGGTATTTCTGTTTCTTATGCATTTGTTGAAAACAGAGAACTCAATACTACTATCAATATTAGCATGCAATCTTTAAACGCTGCCTTTTTTAAACCTAATATTATTTTTGTAAGTGTTGACACTGGAAATGTTAATCTGGAGTTTTATGACAAACTAATAACTGATGTTAAAAAGAATAATTTTGGAATGATTCTTTACATTCCATTTTCTACTGCAAGTCTAGCCATTGAAAAAAACATAAATCTTTGGTTAACAAATATTCCAACACATTGGAAAGAAACTTTTAACCTAGGAAATAATGATTTATCCACACTTTTATCTCTACTAATTTGCAAGAATTGGAAAGGTGAAATTAATGCACTTATTCTTAATAATAATCAGAATTCAAAATTTTCAAAAACCGATATTGAAGACATTAAAACTATGATTAGATTTCCTAATAAAACTAATATTGGAGTTAAACAAGGAGATCTTTTGAACAATGTTAAAAAATATAAAAATGCCGATATTAATATATTTAGTGTTGATGCTGATATGGTAACGGCGGACATGATTAATTTGGTAAACGAATCGAGAATATCGGGAGTTTTTTGTGTGGATTCAAATATGGAGAATGTTCTTGTGTAGTAAATTAAATCTATTATACTAATAAAATTAAAAAGTATTAAGAAAAGCCTATGCACATCAAAGAACTAAGGTAAAAAAACAACTCCTTTCTTCATTAATTCTCTCTTTTGTTCTTTCTGATTTATATCCTAACGGTTAGGAAATCAAACTTAAGATGGGTATAGTACATAGCTACCCTGGGCGCTTGCTATGGCAACATAAAAGAGGCATTGTGCTTTATTATTACCAACCGCTAACCAATGATAAAATTCTTTAGATTATCGAAACTTAATTTACAAAGCAAAACCGAAGGTCTGGTAAACCTTTGGTGGAGATAGCCGCGTGCAGAAAAAACTCACCCCCTATTCCCTCCCAAGCGGGTAAAAGTTTATAGTTATGATTAAATTTTTTATAGACATATCAGAAAAGATTTTATGTAGAAAAATAAAACCAGTAAGTATTTAAAATATGCCATAGGAGAAAATGAACCCAGAGCTACAATTCTCGTTTCCTATGAAGGCAAAATGATTATAAGAAAAGAATATGGAATGGGAATTATTGATAGTAAAATGAGACCAGCTGCTTAATTTTAATGGATTTGAAACTGAACAACACTATAAGAGACGAAAGGCTTACAAGGGGTATCGTTCATTACTTTTAATTTCCATTTTGGAAAATTCTGGATGCTAATCATAGAGGTGCTGCTTATTTACTATCTTAGTTATCACGCAACAAAACCATACACAACACGTTTGCAACAAATCTAAAAAATGAAAATAAAAATTCTAAAATCAAACATTCAACTTGAAAACGACAGAGTTTTATTGCTCCCCTTTGAGAATGAAAGAAATGAAGAACTCAAAGAAATAATCTTCGATAAAGAAATTTGGAAGTTTATGGGAATGAACGTAAGTAACGAACAGGGTTTTAAAAACTATATAGCAAAAACGATTAAGGACAAAAACAACCGTCTTTGTTATCCTTTTTTAATTATAGACAAGCAAAAAAATAAAGTTGCAGGTTGTACGAGATACGGAAATGTGAATACCGCAAATAAAAAATGCGAAATTGGCTGGACCTGGTATGGAACGGATTTTCAAGGCACAGGATTAAACAAAGCTTGTAAGTACGAATTATTGAAGTTTGGTTTTGAAAATATTGGATTTAGAAGAATACAGTTTAGTACCGATAAAGAAAACTTAAGGTCTCAAAAAGCAATAGAAAATTTAGGTGCTCAGAAAGAGGGTGTTTTTAGAAATAACTACGTCGCTCCAAATGGAGAAAGCAGAACTGATGTTTATTATAGCATCATAAAAGAAGAATGGAATTCGCTCAAAACTGAACGTTTTTCAGAATTTTTAGTGTATTGATTACCAAGCAGAACGTAAAAGCCAATTACCAACAAAGCAGATAATCAATATGGACTTTGGGGTTTACGTAAAGGTCTATGTATTAATTCGCAAAATCTTTGGGATTTTGCTTTAGACAATAAAAGAAATGATAAAATAAAAATAATACATTTAAAAAGGTCAAGGCGAGAAGTACAACTATTCACAAGACCCCTGCTCTGTTAAACTACCATCAAGAGACATAAATGGAACATTATGCTTAATTAAAGAAACGAAAACTAACCATACGTAATCGGCATTAAAACCACCGTTTATACAAATCATTAGCAGTAGGCAAGAAAATAAATTGGAGCAGAACGAAAGCGTTTCTCACTCATGATTTTAAAACAAAGTTGAAGTAATTGTCACAAAATGAAGAACATAAAACTGTACCACCTATTTAAATTACGATTTATACTGTTATTACTTATTTTAAACGGAAGCACCTTATGTAGTCAGTCTATACCAGAAAAATCAAATGTAATCTGTTCCATACACCCCATAGAAGCTGCTAAGAACCATTATGCTAAATTGCGAGAGTTAAATTCAAAGGCTAGGTCTTCGTTCCAATGGATGGATACAATCGTTTTCCAAAAGAAGCTATACAACAGGTATGCACTTACGCTCAAGGAGGCGACACCAACTTATTTGACTCAGAATCAATTTAATTTTTTGGTTGGGTCAGTTTCCTTTCCTGCAAACAGTTCAATACAGACACGGGCAGAGTTAGACTATCTGCTTGAACTTCAAAATAACAGGTCAGATAATCAAGTTAATCGCGTGATGAAGTTAGCGAAGATTGGCTATTGGCCAGATGCTAATTTTTCTAAAGCACATCCAAACTATAAGCAGAACTTAAAAGACTTATTTTTTGAATGTAGAGAAGTAGTGGCAGAAAGCTGTACCGCAGCGAATTATCCCAACACGTCTACATTGCTCCAAGGCATAATGAATGATATGAGAAAGATGGAATTTTCCGTAAAATATCACCTACTTAGAGCAAGACCCTATCAGTTAGAGCCTAAGTTGGAGCAGTTACAGACAATGGGTTCTCCCTCGTTCGCAAGCGGTCATACGCTTTGGGCATATGTACAAGCGTATACTTTTAGTGAATTGATACCTGATCGCAGAAAGGCCTTTTTGGATATAGCATATGAACTTGGAGAGTCTAGAGAAATAATGGGTGTTCACTATCCTAGCGATGAAGAAGTAGCACGCCAATTGGCACATCGTATGCTGCTTTTAATGTGGCATACAGATACGTTTCAGAAAGACTTTGCCTTGGCCAAAGAGGAGTGGAATTGACATACGTTTGAAAGAACTGTATGAAAGCCAAACCACTATCAAAATAGACACCTTGGCACCAAGATCAAGGCTTTTGCATCGCATCAAACCTTATGCGTAATTGAAAGTTTTGAGCTCCGAAAGCTCCTCCTTAACAGATACTAAACCGTTCCGGCGGATTGCAGCAGAACATACCGTTCCGGTTTGAAATAGAACCACCTGAGCCACTAGGTGACAATTTTAAAGGAGCAGTTGCGACACTTAAGACAATTCACAAGAAAGGGATTTCAATCTCGAGCCTTCGGGACTACGATATTCAATCCTTTGCCTTCCTCTCAGTTACCTCCCTATCGAAGCATGGTTAAAAGCTACATGCGTGGCAGTATAATCCTAAAATTCAGCCTATATTTATAGCTCAAAATTTTAAGACGAAATAAGCGACAACGAGCCAAAACGCCACGCTCGCTTTATTAAGTAGCCATTAGCCTTCAATATGCACAAAAAGCCTTAGGGAATGATTTGCATCTTAAATAGATAATAAAAAACAATAATAAACCCTAAGTACCCATAGATGAAAAACGTAAAAAAGTACTTATCCATTAATTTAAATAGCTTTAAAATTCTCGTATTTATCTGTTTTTTTACTTTTAATTTTAATGGAAAAGCACAGGTAAACTGGACAAACGATGGGGATTCTTATTTTAAATTAGAAAAAAATAAATTGGTTACCTATACCTTACCTAACCAAGATGTAAAAACAGTCATTTCAAAAGAACAACTTACCCCAGCAGGAAAAACTGAACCTATAGAAGTCGCACATTTTACGTTTTCAGTAGACCAACAAAAAGTGCTATTGTTTACTAATACTAAAAAAGTTTGGAGACTTAACACCAGAGGTGATTATTGGGTTTTTAACTTTAAAACAAATACGCTAACCCAACTTGGTAAAAGCCTACCACCTTCCTCGTTAATGTTTGCGAAATTCTCCCCCGATGGAAATAAAATAGCCTATGTTTCTGAAAATAATTTATATAGTGAAACCTACAAAAGTGGCAAGATTCAAGCCTTAACTACCAATGGTACGGTTTCCTTAATAAATGCAACTTTTGATTGGGCGTATGAGGAAGAATTTTCTTGTAGAGATGGGTTTCGTTGGAGTCCAGACAGTTCATCTATTGCCTATTGGCAGATAGATGCTAGCGAAATCAAAAAGTTTTATATGATTAATAATACAGACTCCATATATTCCCAATTAGTACCCTTAGAATATCCAAAAGTTGGTGAGAAACCTTCTGTTTGCAGCGTGGGTGTTGTAAGCCTTGCTGACGCTAAAACTACATGGATGGATGTTCCAGGGGATGCCTCACAAAACTACTTAGTACGCATGGAATTTATTCCAGCCACTAACACCCTTTTACTTCAACAATTAAATAGAAAACAAAACAAGAGTACCTTATACATAGCAGATGCGATAAAAGGCACTACAACTAGTATTTATACCGAATCTGACGATGCTTGGGTAGATTTATTTCAGCTTGGTAATCCTTACGAAATTGATTACACGAATACCTTTAGCTTTCTAAAAGAGACCAATAGCATTCTTTGGGCATCAGAAAAAGATGGATGGCGACACTTATACCAAGTTTCTTTAGAAGGAAAACCAGAGGTGCTCATCACAAAAGGTGCCTATGATGTGATCGATCTAAAACACATAAATTCAAAAAAAGGATATGTATACTATTTGGCTTCACCAGACAATGCCACGCAAAAGTATTTGTATAGAACGAAATTAAACGGAAAAGGAAAAAGCCAATTACTGAGCCCTGAAAGCTTAAAAGGAAGCCACGATTATTCTTTTTCTTCTAGTGGCAGTTATGCAGAACATACGTTTTCAAACCATTATACGCCAAGAACAAAAGAGTTTATTAGCGTTGCCAATCACAAAGCATTAACCGAAGAAGAAAGCATTGTTGCTAACTTAAAAAACTTAGAGAAAGAACCTACCACCGAATTCTTTACCATAACCACCGAAGACAATATTGAAATGGATGGATGGATGGTAAAACCAACAAATTTCAATCCTACTAAAAAATATCCAGTGGTATTTTACGTCTATTCTGAACCCGCTGGTGCAACTGTAAATGACACCTACGGAGTTGGACGAAATGGCTTATATGCCGGTGATATGGCCAAAGATGGGTATATCTATATTTCCCTCGATAACCGTGGGACTCCTGCCCCCAAAGGACGGGAATGGCGAAAGTCTATTTACAGAAAAATTGGTGTGGTGAACATCAACGATCAAGCTATGGCAGCCAAAGAAATTTTGAAATGGGATTATGTAGATGCAGAGCGCGTAGCAGTTTGGGGCTGGAGCGGAGGCGGATCTGCCACTTTAAACTTAATGTTTCGATATCCTGAGATTTACAAAACAGGAATTTCCATCGCTGCAGTTGCCAATCAATTAACCTATGATAATATTTATCAAGAACGTTATATGGGCCTACCACAAGAAAATATGGAAGATTTTATTGAAGGCTCTCCTATGACCTATGCTAAAAATTTGGAGGGGAACTTACTGTATATACACGGTACAGGTGACGACAATGTGCATTACCAAAACGCAGAACTATTGTTAAATGAATTAATAAAACACAACAAGCAATTTCAATTTATGCCTTATCCAAACCGAACACATGGCATTAGAGAAGGAGAAGGAACTACAGAACATTTGACCACCTTATATACAAACTACTTAAAACTACACTGTCCTCCTGGGGGAAGATAATGTTTAGTACAAAACATAGTGTCATTAATTAAGAAATGAACAACGAGATAATAGAGTATTAAAAATAGCGAAAGGCTAACAATGAACTGGATCCTACTTTTTGAAATTTTGTACCTCATTGCATTGCTTTTACTTATCCTTAGGGTATTGTATGATACGCGAAGTGGTATTAAGGCCTTGTCCTATATTCTGTTCATAATATTTGTTCCCTTACTTGGGATGTTATTTTACTTTTCATTCGGCACCAACTACCGAAAACGAAAACTCTACAGTAAAAAGTTGATTCAAGATGACCATTTAAGAAAGAAGTTAAGAAACCGAACCTTCGCTTACTCTGACACCGTACTAAACTCTGGATTGATTCCTGAGGTAAACCATAATTTGGCAGAGTTTGTACGAAAATCAGCCAGCAGCCCTTTAACGGCAAATAATGCCGTAAAGCTACTATTGAACGGGGAAGAAAAATTTCCCGAAGTCCTAAGGGCTTTGGAAGCAGCGGAGCATCACATTCATCTTGAATATTACATTTACGAAGATGATGCTACCGGAAAATCTATAACTGATATTTTAATACAGAAGGCCAAACGTGGCGTTGAGGTCCGTTTTATGTACGATGATTTCGGCAGTAATGCGCTAAGCAAGAGTTTTATCCAAAACCTGGAAGCCGCAGGCGTACAGACGGCGCCTTTTTATAAAATAAAAGTTCTTGCCCTTGCGAGTAGACTAAATTATAGAAACCACAGAAAGATAATAGTAGTAGACGGTAAAACAAGTTTTGTCGGTGGTATAAACATGAGCGACCGCTACCGTAACGATAGACTGGCAAAGGATGACCTCTTCTGGCGCGACACCCATTTGATGTTAAATGGTCCGGCTACGTCCTATTTACAACACCTCTTTTTATGCGATTGGAATTTTTGTAGCCCCAATACCATGGTATACCATGCAGACTATTTTCCTGAACCAGAAATTGGTATTGAAATTAGTGGAGAAATCGTACAATTGGTACCTTCTGGTCCCGATTCCGATCTACCGGTTATTTTTTATTCGCTGTTAGAAGCCATCGGTGCCGCCAAAAAAAAGATATTAATTACTACTCCTTATTTTATCCCAGGGGAAAGCCTAATGGACGTTTTAATAATTGCCGCACAAGGCGGATTAAAAGTGCAACTATTGGTTCCCGGTGTTTCCGATTCTAAACTAGTAAATGCAGCGGCCCGCTCCTACTACACTGAACTTTTAAAGTACGGCGTAGAGATATTTTTATACAACAAGGGCTTTATTCACGCCAAAACCATGGTGGTAGATGATGACTTAGCCATCATCGGTTCAGCAAATATGGATTACCGTAGCTTTGAGTTTAATTTTGAAATCAATGCCCTGATTTACGGAAAAAAAATTACTAGGCAATTGGAAACAGCTTTTTTAAACGATTTACAAGAATCTACAAAAATTGATGCTAGTGATTGGCTAGTTAGACCAAAGTACATCCACCTCTGGGAAAAAGTGGTGCGCTTGTTATCGCCTTTTTTATAGGGTGAAAAAACATCACGCCTAACTCCAAATAATAGTGCTTATTAATCCTGTTACGAGGGAAGGCCCTGAAATAGAATCGGAAACGATATCATGTTCACCAACCGCGTTAAATTTTTCTTTTAACCCAACATCACTATTGAACAAATACTTAATGTTTGTTTTTTCTTAGACATGATAGCATAGCGTGTTGTAAAAACTACATATTATCTGTATGTTTAATGTAGTGCATAAAATTCGATTGAATGTAGAACGGCACAAGCTATCAAAGGCCTACACATTTACGCATCCTTTGAATATAGACTTCGCTAAATAAATTACTGTTGTGTTGAGAGGATAAAATTTGGATTTATCACACTTAAGGTTAACGAAAGGAATTTCAACCTTTCCCGACCAAATTGAGACACCAAACATAAAATAAATGAATCTCCAAAAAATTACATTTGAGAACAAGGAAGGCAAAACATTGGTAGGTCGCTTGGAAATGCCTGCGGATAGGCATCCGCATAACTTTGCTGTTTTTGCCCACTGCTTTACATGCAACAAGAATTTGTTGGCGGTAAAAAATATATCAAGAGCCTTAACCGCTAATGGTTTTGCGGTATTACGTTTTGATTTTACGGGACTTGGTGAAAGCGAAGGCGATTTTGAGGATACCAACTTTTCTGGTAATGTTTCAGACCTCGTTGCAGCTGCCAGTTTCCTAGAAGAAACGTATAAAGCCCCTACCCTGCTTATAGGACATTCCCTCGGTGGCGCAGCAGCACTTTTTGCAGCAGCGGAAATAGCAACTATAAAAGCGGTGGCTACTATTGGGGCACCTTCGAATCCAGTACATGTGCAGCATTTGTTCAAAAGTACCCTCGCAGAAATTAATACTAGCGGTAAGGCAGTAGTTAATCTAAGCGGTAGAGATTTTACTATAAAAAAACAATTTCTGGACGATTTGGAAACTAAATCCTTGGTTACAGTTGTGAAAAATATGCGCAAACCTGTGTTGATTCTGCATTCGCCACAAGACGATACCGTTAGCATTAAGAATGCCGAGGAACTATATGTAGCTGCACATCATCCCAAAAGCTTTATATCCTTGGATGGAGCTGACCATCTTTTAATGAGAAAGCAAGATTCCCTGTACGCTGGGCAACTAATTGCAGCATGGTCCCAACGTTATGTCAGCATTGGTGAGAACGAAGATTTAAAGACAAAACATCAAGTCGTGGCAAGTTTAGATGCGTCCGATGGATTTACAACGGCCATGAAAGTAGGAAGTCATTTTTTAACTGCAGATGAACCTGTAGCTTTTGGAGGAAACGATTATGGCCCTTCGCCCTATGAGCTTGTCTCTGCCGGATTATCCGCTTGTACGGTAATGACGATTCAAATGTATGCCAAACGCAAAGAGTGGAACGTGGAAAATGTTCAGGTGCATACTTCTTACAGCAAATCCCATGCACAGGATTGTGAAAATTGCGAAACGGATAGCGCTAAACTAGATACGTTTCATAGAGAAATTACACTCTCAGGAAATTTGGACGAAAAGCAGAAAGTACGTCTATTGCAAATAGCGGATAAATGTCCGGTGCACAAAACCTTGCATAGTACCGTTCAAATCATCACAAAACTACTAGGCTAATACAGAGCCCAGTTTTTAAAATTGCTATTACAGAACCTTATTATTCCCTTTCGCTATCAGAGAAAATCATACGACCGTTTCTAGATAAGGGTCAAAAGAGGGTACAAACGATTGCTTCTTATGGCACAAAAGAAATTTCATTTTACGGTGCTATTCAAAAACGCGGGGAGCACCATCATATGGTGTTCGGAAAACGCTATCAAAAGAAATTGAGCGTTTTTCCTAACGATTATTTCAAGCTTCCATTTTTCGAGGACACATCCAAATATGGCGTAGAATTACCCGAAGAAATAGAAGCGGTCTTAATAAGTGATTTTGATGCGCATAAATTTTTTGAGGCCCTTACCGATGCAAAAAAAGAGGTATTATTTACGCGATAGCCAGCTATTACAAAACGTAAACGAAAATCGACAAATCGCTTATACTTTGCGAAAATCTTAAAAGGTGGATACGGGGCAACAAGGTATTGTTAAAATCATTTTGATATGAGTAGCCCTGCGCCCGTATATTTTCTTAATTTTAACACGTAAAACTAAAAACAAGAAAAATGAAAAAGATAATCAAATTTGAACTGGCGGCCATAGCGTTAGTGGTAATGTTCAGTTGTAAAGAAGCAAAGAAAGAAGCAACAGATGCCGCTGCGGAAGCAGAAGCAGTTACGGAAGAGGTAATAGAAGAAGTGATGGCAGAGCGTATCACGTTTATGATGGAACCCAAAAGCGATAGCGACGTTAAGGGAGAAGTAACTTTTACGGATGAGAACGGAACTGTAACAATGACAGCCATGTTAACTGGCCTTACGCCGGGCGAGCATGCCATACACATACATCAAACGGCAGATTGTTCCTCAGACGATGGAAAGTCTACTGGTGGGCACTGGAACCCTACCAATGAGCCACATGGTAAATGGGAAGCTGCAGAAGGCTATCATAAAGGAGATATTGGAAACTTTACAGCAGATGCTGAAGGAAACGCCACTGTGCCATTTTCAACAGACCAATGGTGTATAGGCTGTGAGGACGAAAATAAAAATATCGTTGGTAAAGCGGTAATCGTGCACCAAGGTGTGGATGATTTTACATCTCAACCAAGTGGTGCTGCTGGAGCACGCGTAAGCTGCACTGGAATAATACAGTAGAGAACGGCATTCTAATACTTCTAAAGCCCTTTTAAAAATCTACCTCCAACACAAAAATGGAAACTGGTTTTTAAAAGGGCTTTTTATTGTAAAATCCGTATCTAGATAACATGCTAGGCTGAAAAACAAGACCTAAGAAACAGTAAAGGCATTCCGTTATAGATTGCTTTTTACTTTATGTAGTTTTAGGCTTTTTACCAACCACTTTGGTAAGGCTTTTTCTGGATTTCGTTTTTTCAGGTTTAAAAATAGGCCTAAGGATTTAAGTATAGGAACTTTATGGGTTTCTACGAACTCTATAAGCGTTCCGTCCGGATCTTCTACATAGCTAAAATGCCCTGCGGCATCTCCCATATCAAAGCTATTGGCACTATCTACAGTAAATTCATGACCAATTTCAGCAGCTTTCTTTCGCAGCGCTTCCATACCATTTACATCAAAACAAATATGTATGTACCCTAAATCTCCCCAAAGTCGGTTTTTATATATTTTAGTGGGTACCCTGTCCAAAGATTGAATCAGTTCTAATTCCGTCGGCCCCAATAACTCCCCAAATCCGCCAAAGGTAGGCCTACCGTGTTGCAGTAACACTCTTCTAAACTTCCCTTTAGTTTTAGTTTCTAAAGTTAACGGAAGTGTTACTATTTCATCTACAATTGTTTTGTCATATCCTAATAGCGTGGCGTAAAAGTGTATCGAAGTGTCCATATCAGACACCCCAATAACACCACCCATTATTCCTCCTGAAGCAACAGATGTATCACAAAAGGAATAGTTATCCTGTACCACTTGTACCCGATTGCCCCAAGGGTCATTAAAATAAAAATACTCCCTTTCAGGGGTAGTAGTCATAATGTCGGTTATAAATGTTAGTTCCTGCGCTAATAGAATTTTATGTGTTTTGGCTATACTGTTGCTTCGCAGGACCATGGCATTAATACCCAAATCTCCTAGTAAAATTTCATTTTCGGAAGGATTCGGAATACGATCCTTAAATTGCCAAATTTCCAAACCACCACCACCACGCATATTCAAGGATAAATACGCATCCCTCCTTTGGGCTTCGCCCTTCGTGTATTTGGTCATAAGGGTGGCGGTTGCTTCATCACTAAACAAGAGTATATCAAAGCCTAAGTACTCTCGATACCAGTTAAATACGGTTTTGGTATCGGCTACTCCAATTCCTATTTGTTGTATTCCGTTTATTATTGTATCCATACTATGCTGTGCGAATCAATTTATCATGAATAGATTTTAATTTAGTACTAGGGCATCCAAAATTAAAAAGAAGTACTAATAGTAAATTCGATAAGTTTACCCTAAGATAGGAATTATGCTCATACTTACGTGCCGATACAATGAGATTACTTTTAACAATGGTATACGGAACCCGAGCACGCTTCATACGTTTAAAAAATTCAAAATCTTCCATCAACAGCTGAGTTTGATTAAACCGGCCTAAGTGTTCGAAAATAGTTTTACGAATAAAAAGACATTGATCTCCACCACCGATAAAAATACCATTCTTGGCTGTAAATGAAGCATTTATTTTTAACCAAAACCTTTCACTATCGAATTTGTAAGAAAAAAAACCAGCATCATATCCCGCATTGGTTGTCTTGATGATATCAGATATAAATGTAATAGGAGGTCTTACATCAGCATGCAAAAAAACTAAAATAGTACCCGTAGCAATAAGAGATGCCTCGTTCATTTGTGCCGCCCTACCCTTTTGGGTACAATTTAGCACCCATACCTGAGGATTAAAAGCATCACCTTTATTAAACGAACTTTCGGGTGATAAGGCGATAATAATTTCTGCTCGATCTATATCCTGTATTGATGCGATATTTTTAAGTAATTCTACTAAATTATCCTGCTCACGGTGGGCGGGAATAATAATACTAATCATACATCTTACTATTTTATCAAGGACTAAACCAATTTTAGGTTTTCCGTAAGTTAGACTAAATGATATCTTTAATAAATCTACGTAAAACAAAGTATAAAGGTTTTAAAAATAGAATTAAAACCATGTGGCTGAAAGTTACTAGCACTTTTGCGACCTACTTACCAAACCGTAGGCAGGCATTTTACGTAACTATGGATAAAGAATAGTAATATTATGAAATATACCTACTCCATTTTATCTTTGGGTATTTTGATTTTCCTTTCTTGCAAGAACCCAATAGAGGCGCAAACCATCAATAAAAATCAACCTGACTACAATGAAATTTCCGAAACTTTTTTGGAACGTATAAAAGCAAATGAAAACACCAAGGATATTCAAAAACTGTTAGCGAATACAAGCATTTCGGAATTAGATGACGCTCTTGACACCGATGCTAAAAGATTAGCCTTTTGGGTAAATATATACAATGCGTACATTCAAGTGCTTCTAAAGGAACAACCAGAACTGTATGATGATAGAGGTAGTTTTTTTAAAGAAGAACAAATTACCATCGCTGGTGAAACCGTTTCCTTTGCCAAAATAGAGCATGGTATTATCAGAAAATCACAATGGGAATACGGACTGGGCATGATCCGTAAATGGTTTCCCAACAAATTTGAACGGAAACTGCGGGTAAACACACGAGACTATCGTGTACATTTCGCATTAAACTGTGGCGCAAAAGACTGCCCTCCTGTAGCCATTTACGATTGGAAAAGATTGGATGAGCAGTTTGAAAAAGGTACTTCTACCTACCTTGGGCGCACTACCGTGTATTCTAAAGAAAAAAAAGAAGTTGCCGTTACGGCTTTGTTCAGCTGGTTTCGTGGAGATTTTGACGGTAAGAGCGGTGTGAAAAAAATATTAAAAAAACAGGGTTTAATACCAACTACAAAGGATATCGATATTACCTATAAAAATTATGATTGGACACTGGATTTGGATAATTTTATAAGCTTATAGGCTCTCTAGTGTTTATGATATCCAGGATAACATTACGATTTTTAACCAGGCATTAGGTTTCGTTTCGTTACTTTGCAGTGCTATGAAAATTAATAGTCCAAAAGCATATAGCGGAGTATGAAAACCCTCCCTTTTCTAAGAAAAATAAGTATTGCCCTATTTTTGGTTTTAGGCATCCTATCCATCTCGGTAGTTCCCAATTTAAAATTCTCCTTCGATTTTAGTCAGTTTTTCCCTGAAGAAGATCCTGATTTGACATTTTACAACGCGTTTGTTACCGAATTTGGTACGGATGACAATTTTTTGCTTGTGGCTGTTGAAAATGATACGGGTGTTTTTGAAAAAGACTTTCTAGACCGTTTCCATTCATTTTCTGAAAAAAGCAAAACCTTTTCCTTTGTTACGGAACAAAATTCCCTCACTACGCTATCCTATCCATTAAAGACCTCATTTGGATACACCACCTTGCCTATTATTCATATAGCCGATTCTACCCAATATCAAAAAGATTGGAACAAGATACAGGAAGACCAATTGTTTGTCAACGTTTTAATCGATACCAAGGCGAGCTCTTTGGTACTTGCCCTTAGTACGGAAGACAATCTTGATGATACGCAATCCAAGGTATTATTAAACGAGATTAGGGCGTCACTTAAAGAAAATCATTTAAACGATTACCATATTTTAGGTAGGGCTTTTTTCTATGAAGCGATTGTAGACATGCAAAAAAGCGAGGTGCTTAAAACCACAATTATTGCATCAATCCTTGTATTTATCATTCTGTTATTGGTTTATAGAAGCCTTCCTGTAGTTCTTATTTCCGTAACTTCCATAGGGCTTTCCCTTCTTCTATTCTTAGGGTTATTAGCTGTTCTTGGGAAGGAATTAAACGCTATGGCCGCATTTTACCCAGTACTGATGCTCATTGTAGGCACCTCGGATGTAATTCACCTCACGGATAGTTTTATCCGTAAAATACAGGGCGGACAAGATAAGTATGCGGCAATACTTTCCTCCCTTAAAGAAGTAGGGCTTACTACCTTATTAACCTCCGTTACTACAGCGATAGGGTTTATAACGCTTTTATCCTCTAGACTTGTGAGTATACGAGAATTTGGAATCAATGCGGCAATGGGTGTTATGGTCGCTTACATTACGGTAATCTGTTTTACAGGTGCACTCTTAATTAGCATGCCCAAAAAGCGACTCTTAGGACAAAAAAGCGTTTCTAAAAAATGGGTAGCATATTTATTAGGTATTAACACGGTTACCAAAAAGAACCCTAATACCATCATCATGGGTACCGTAATATTTGCGCTACTATGCATTTATGGGGTAAGCCGTATTACTACAAACCACGAGTTTAAACAAACCCTGCCCAACCAAAGTAAAATAGCGGCCGATTTTAATTTTTTTCAAGAAAACTATGCGGGATTCAGACCTTTGGAAATAGCGATTTTAGCTAAAAAAGGCTACAAGGTAACCGACTATAGTGTGGCGCTAGAAATTGAAAAATTAACGGATCATTTAAGTCAAATTAAAACTATTGGCAACCTTCAATCGCCAAATTTGCCGTACAAAATCGTAAACAAAGCGAATAATTTAAACAAGTCGGACTACCTGCGCTTACCAGATGATGAAGCTACCTTTCTCAAGTACCAGAAAGATGTAAATAAGTTAGCCAGAAAACAATTGAGGAAATTCGTCAACACCACTAAAGATAAAGCAAGGATAAATGCCAAACTACAGGATGTAGGCACGGACAGTCTCAAAAGACTCTATGCCTATATTGAAACCTTTGCCAACACTGCAACCGACACTACCAAAATGACCGTGAAAGTTACTGGCAAAAGTATGCTATTGGATAAAAATTCCGAATACATACGTAAAAGCCTACTGGAGGGGCTGCTATACGGACTTATTATCATAGGTATCATCATGGTCTTAGTCTTCAAGGACTTTAAGATGTTTCTAATTTCCTTAGTTCCAAATCTACTACCCATGTTATTTGCTGGGAGTATCCTTGGCTTTTTAGGAATACCATTAGAAGCTGGACTATCCGTGGTTTTTGCTATTGTATTCGGTATTGCCGTGGACGACACCATTCATTTTCTTGGAAAATATAAACTAGGTATAACACAAGGATTATCGAAAGAAGAAGCATTGGAAAAAACATTTACCCAAACCGGCAGGGCCTTGGTCATTACTACGATTATTCTATTTTTCGGATTTATGGTCATGCTATTCTCCATACACCAACCCAGTATAACTATAGGGATAATAATAAGTGTCACTTTGGTAGCGGCGCTTATTTTAGACTTACTATTACTACCAGTATTACTTCGAAAATTTACTTAAAAACTCTATTTTTTCCGTTGATAGTGCGCTGTAAGGAGCGGTATGCAAAAATACTTTTACCAATCATTAAAGCCATAGCTATAATCCAAACAGAGAAGAGGAAATATTCCATAACAGTAGATTAATAGTTTGGTTTCGGTTACATTCATTTTACTATTTCGAAAGCTCTAAAAAGCTTATAAAATAGATTACAATTGCATTTCATCGATAAATATATGCTTTTCATCCATTCAAGTCTTAATAAAAGCCTAATTTTCGATGAACTGCACGATTTCACAACATCCCTACGCGCTATAGGCTCAATCGTAAACCTTTACTAGCCAAACTGTGGTATATGCTCATTTTAGATTAATTTCGCCTCGTGATTAAAAAAAACAGGTAGTATGAATCCATCTGCTGGCGGTTGGATACCAAAATTTGAATCGGTCATTGAGAAGCATCAGGATAGGTATACCGACTTTTCCTTGCTGTATTTCGATTTGAAACGAACGGGTTTCGTGTACGGTATAAACACGGAGGTGCTCCCATTTATCGTTTCGGAACATGCTTTATCCGAAGATGAGAAAGCCAAGATAAATCTATTCACAGCGCTTTATTACACCTACAGATTAGAACGGAATAGTAATTTTGAAAGTTTTCTGGAAGACCTTTTTGCTTTCTACAATACTTTACAAGTAGCCCATCTCTCGTTTTTAGGGAAACTCATGAGTGGAAAAACAACCACATCAAAATTGGAAAAAATTATTGATTCTCGTGTGTATCTGGAGGATAATGTAATTAGTAAAACCTTTAATAGTATTATTACCAATTCGCTTTTATTCATTGACATTTTACTTTTTAAACGCTATTTAAGTGATTCCGTCGGTATTAAAACCTATGCCTACAACCTAGAATATTTAGCTATTCATGTTACCTATCATGCGTTAAACTCAAAAGAAAAAAACAAAAAGGACGAGAAACTAGCCGAGCTATTTGGTTCCAGCCTTTCGTTCATTAATCCAGATAGACAATCCTTTGATGGATCCTACAGGGAGCTATTGTTGAAAAAACGTCCAATATGTGAAAACAGCTATTTACTAGACATAGCATGCCTTACTGTTTGGGAAGACCATTCTTTGGATTATAAGGAGTCGAAATTCATGTTTGGCATCGGAAAGGATATGGATTGTAGCGCTGAAACCATCACCACATCGCTAGAAGATGTTGCTGAATTTTTTATAAAAAATGCCAAGATAGTTCCTTTTCTAAAAGACAATAATCTTGCGATACAGTTCTATGACAGCATGCTTAAGGTGGTTAACAAACTCATTTTACGAAACAGCAAACGACTTCAAAAAGAGCTATCGGAAAGTGCAGAACTCGTTGCGCTTTTAACCAAATCTACGCTACGTGATTTAACAAAAGAGGAGAAGAAAAAAATACAAAATCAACTTATAGATATTTTTAAAAGCATCCCGTCTTTGGCTATTTTCATTCTACCAGGTGGTGCTGTATTACTCCCTATATTTATTAAACTTGTGCCTAAGTTATTACCCTCTTCCTTTGATGAAAATCGAGTAGAAAAAAGCGAAGAAAAAAAGTGATTTCACAGTAATAGATAAAATCTATCACTATAGTTAATTAATTTAAATTCAGTATTTTACCCTATTTCACTCCAACCACAACTTAAAGTCTTTTACGCGCTCCCTACTTACAATTATTTCTTGCTCCGAAAACTTATTGAGCTTAATTTGAAGTCTTGAATTTGTGTATGAAACGATATCTTTTATGTGATTGATATTTACATAGAATTTGCGACTGGTTCGAAAGAAAATTTTTGGCTCTAACTCATTTTCTAAATTTTCCAAAGTAGTATCTAGCAGGTAATTTCTACCATCTAATGTTGCGGCATAGGTACCCTTATTCTCACTATAAAAACACTCCACCTCATCGGCATTTATTATTTTAAGATGCTGCCCTACCCTAGCAGTAAATCTTTTTTTGTATTCCCGTTCCAAAGGATTGGTCAATAGCTTTTTGATGTCCTCAAAATCGAGCGCTAATTTTTGAGACTTTGGGTCTATGTTAAATCGCGACTTAAATTTTTGGACCGCACTTTCCAATTCTTCGTCGTCTATCGGCTTTAATAAATAATCAATGCTATTCAACTTAAAAGCTTGTAACGCATATTCATCAAAAGCAGTGGTAAAAATAATGGCGCTATGCACTTCCACAACATCAAAAATTTCAAAAGAGAGTCCATCAGAAAGTTGAATATCTAAAAAAATTAAATCTGGATGTTCATTATTTTGAAACCAATCAATAGCTTCCTCTACAGAATGTAGCATAGTTGATACTTCTACATTCAATTCGTTCAACATTCTATTTAACCTTCTAGCCGCTGGCTTTTCGTCTTCTATGATTATCGTCCTCATTATTTGATATTGCTTGATTGTATTATCTATCTGTAATTCGTCTTTAGTCGGTATTTTCATCCATATATTTTTGAATTTGGCGTTTCTCCCATTCCTGTTTGAACAAAGAAAAATTACCAAGCACCTTTATACCATGTACGGCAAGTACGATACCCCAAATAATTGTGGTACCAAATACGTTCCAGTTTATCCACTCCAAGAAATCATGGTTACCAAGTGCATCTTGGTTCAATAGCACAAAAGTGAATTTATCACGTAACAGGTATAGTAAGATATTCACAATCACGAAAACCGTTGCATGATTGTAAAAACTGCGTATGGAGTCCACTTTTAGTTGTGCTCTTTCGTATTTGGACAGTTTCATAGTTTTCATAACGTTATACTTTAAGTTGTTTCAACAATAAGGCTACCTATATTTTTCCTCTTCAAGTTTATCCTTTTCAATATATTTTTGAATTTGGCTCTCTTCCCAATTTTTACTAAAAAATGGACTGAAATTATAAACTTTGGCAGCGTGAAAAGCTAGACCAATACCCCAAAAAATTGCTGTTGAAAAAGAAGCAAAACTGAAGAATGCCTCTCCAAGACTTTCTCCACCATTCACCCTAGCAATAATGGTTACAGTACTAATAAAAATGTTTACCAGTATATACACTAGAAGGTGTATGTAAAAGCCCTTTAACTCTTCTACTTGCTTTTTGGCGCGGATCATTTTATCTGTTCTATTCATTTCTTTTAATTCCATCTTTCTTGCTTTTCATCTTCTTTAATAAATTCTTGAATCTTTCGTTCTTCCCAGTCCTTTCCCATAAAAGGGTTTAGGTTGAAAATCTTAATCGCCCTAAAAAATATACCGATACTCACCCCAAAGACCACCCATAAAAACCATGGATACTCCCACTCGTTAAGGTAATAATTTATAGCTCCTGTAATTCCAATTGCAATTAAACCTGATGTGATTTTAGCATAGAATTTCTTAAGTGTGGCTACCCTATCCCTTGCTCTTGAATATTTATTTTTTTGTTCTGTATTTTGCATGATATTATTTTTACTGATTATGAGTTTTTCATAAACTCTTGAATTTTGCGCTCTTCCCAATCTTTACCAAAGAAGGGATTATACCCGTAGGCGCCAAATCCGTGCATTATAAGTCCAAAGCCCCACCCTAACGCTGGAAATAAAAACCATGCAAAACTTGTGGTATTATAGTTTATAAAAGCCAGTATTGGAATCACAATACAGTAAGCTAATAGATTCCCATAAAAACCCTTTATCGCCTCTACTTTTTCTTTTGCTTTTTGATACTTGTCGTTTGTGTTTACTTCTTGAAGTTCCATTTTTATATTTTTTAAGTTTATCTTTTATTCCTTTTTGTTACCTCAAATGTGCGAATTAAAGACGGTGAGTTAAAAAATGAAATACCCAATTGTAATTTTTTAAGGCTGAGTTGTTATGTTGGACCTTGCTCCACAACCAAAAACAAGAATTAATGCTAAAAGCTATCATCCTCCATGTATTCTTTAAGCTTCCGTTCTTCCCAAGACCTTCCAAAAAGAGGGTTGTAACCAAAGGCTTGCAACCCATGCCCTAACAAACCAAAACCCCAACCTAGTGCCGGGAAAATAGCCCAAGGAAAACTAGTGGTACGCCAGTTGATGAAAACCAATATAGGTATGACGATAACATAGGAAGCCAAATTCCCATAGAAACCCTTAATGGCTTGCACGCGTTCTTTGGCCTTCTCATAGCGTTTATCCTCTATATGTGACTCTTGCGTCTCTACAACCGATGTTTTTTTGGAAAGCATAGGTAAATACACCTTAAAATGGTCGCTTGTCTTTTCTATGTTCACCTCTCTGTCCGTAAGTATATCATAACGTTGTCTTATATTTTGCAACCCAACACCGGTGCTCTTTTTCACCACCTGTTTTTCTTGCAGATTATTACGTACAACCAGCATATCATCGATTTCCTCCACGGTTATATGCAAGGGCTTTTTAGACGTTACGATGTTGTGTTTTACAGCATTCTCCAATAATAATTGTAAGGATAAAGGAACAATTTTGGCTTCGGGATTTTTTGCTACATCTGGCACATCAAAAACAATACTGTCCTCAAAACGCATTTTTAAGAGCCTAACATAAGTTTTTGCGAATTGTAGTTCCTCATCCACGGATACCAAGTCTTTGTTCTTTTGCTCCAGCACATACCTGTATACCTTAGAAAGTGAGGTCGTAAACTTTTGTGCCTGATAGGGGTCTTCATCTATTAAGCTAGTAAGGACATTTAGACTATTGAAAAGAAAGTGCGGGTCTAACTGGTTTTTTAGTGCATCGAACTTTGCGGATGCTGTACCCGCAATAATTTTCTGCTTTTTGACATTCGTATCCTGTAAGGCTTTGTAAAAGTAAAAGGCATGCAAAATCGCAGATACCAAAATGGCAATAATTAGAGTGAAAATATAACTGACTAGATTTTCGTTCTCAATAAATTCTATGAAGCCGCTACCATAAATCACAACCTCCACCAGTATTCGCGCAAATCCAAAAGACAGCACCGTCAATAAAATAGACCCAATAACGCCATACCATAATCGTTTTTGTGTCTGTTCAGACCAACTATACCTACTCGAAAGAAAATCATTGTAGTAAGCTGTGGTTAATGTAATCACAAAAGCATAGATGAACGCTATGCCAACACCTTCGAGTTCGTCCATCCAAACAATACCGCGGTTAAGCGCCAAAATAATGTTCAAAAGAGATACCCCGGCCGTGATGTACAGGCTTATTTTTAAAACATTTTTTATATTCCCTATTTTTCTACTTTCGTCCACTGATTATAATTTAAAAAAGTTAGAGCAACACCAATTTTAGACACCGTCGCTATGAGCTGTAAATCAAGCTTATTTTTAGAATGAAATACGTTTAGTAACACGCTGCCAATACTTCTTCTGCTCTTTCTTTGCCCCAATTAGGATGTAACTCACTTTGTGGTTTAAAGGTATCAAAAAGTTCCAAGGAACGCACCACATCAGCACAATAGGGTGCCGTATCCTTACCAAAATATTTAGCCGAGCCCATATCCCATTCCGCTTTTGAAAAAACGACCCTTGGATTCTCCGGGGCAAGCTGCAAGGCTTGCGCATATATTGCAGCAACTTTTCCAGAAAGCGTAATCCCATACGTTGCGCCATCAAAAGCGATCCATGCGGTATGCACCATAGCCTGTTGGACCATAATTTCTGGATTATTGGACGAGATGGCCTTCGCTAAATCTACAAACTCTTGCGCCTTGTCCAGCTTCTGCTTTAGTGTTACTGCGTCCTGCTCCCCAAAAGAGGCTATCGTATTTATTTGGGCCACATAGTAATAAGGCAACCAATTATCCAGCTCGGCAGCGCTGATCCGTTCAAATATATTGGAGGCTTCGGTAGTATTGCCTTCCTTCCAATGCGAAAAGGCCGTTTGCATTCCTTTGCTGTAAGCGTCTTGTGCGATTGCTGTAGTAGTTATGACTAAGGATAAAATCAGAATAAGCTTTTTCATTATTTTCGTTTTTTATGGATTACTGAGGTCAAATTTGAGCTTAGGATAACGGAAACCGAAAAAAGAAGCACCGAGTTGTTGATTTTAAAGACCGAATTGCGGTAATTTTGCACCGTGATTAAAAACCTTCAGTTACGATTATCATTAATAGAGGTAGCCCAAGAAGGGAGCCTTAAAAAAAGAACTGCCCAATTTTTAGGATTGGGAGACCAGCCATTTACCTTAAAAATACTTCGTAAATCGATTGATGCCAGAAAACCGGAAATCGTTTTCAACTACAAATTAGCCGTTTTTATTGGAGAAGAGACTCCAAAAGAAAGCTACACCTTTGATTATAAGAACGTTTCCAATGCAAAACCGGTTCATATTATCGGATTTGGTCCTGCAGGAATGTGGGCAGCGCTTCGCTGTTTGGAATTAGGATATAAGCCTATTGTTTTGGAACGAGGTAAAGATGTAAAGGAACGCAGACGTGACCTCAAGGCTATTAATCAAGATCATATTGTAAACGGAGAAAGTAACTACTGTTTTGGGGAAGGCGGCGCAGGAACCTATTCAGACGGAAAACTATATACCCGAAGCTTAAAGCGTGGCGATGTGCGTCGTGTTTTTGAGAGCTTGGTACACCATGGCGCAACCGAACAAATACTGGTAGATGCACATCCTCATATTGGCACTAACAAACTTCCAAAAATCGTTCAGAATATTCGCGAGGCTATTATTGAACACGGTGGCGAAGTTCATTTTAATACTAAAGTGACGGATTTCGTTATCAAAGATAATCAGCTAAAATCCATTGTGTTGGATGACACCAAAGAAATGGAAACACAACGGGTTATCTTGGCAACGGGACACTCTGCCCGTGATATCTTTGAATTGCTCCACAAGAAGGACATTGCCTTAAAAGCAAAATCGTTTGCCATGGGCGTTCGGGTGGAACATCCACAACACATCATCGATTCCATTCAGTACCATTGCTCCGGAGAACGGGATGCCCTACTACCGGCAGCAGCTTACAGCTTAGTGCATCAGGTAAAAAATAGAGGTGTCTATTCCTTTTGTATGTGTCCGGGCGGCTTCATAGTTCCTGCCGCTACGGCACCAGGGGAAGTGGTAGTAAACGGAATGTCACCCTCTAAGCGAAACAACCTATATGCTAATTCTGGTATAGTGGTGGAAATAAACGTGGACGAGGATATTCCTAAGTTCGAAAAATTTGGGGCGTTAAAAGGCTTGGAATACCAGAAGAGCTTAGAACGATTGGCTTTTACCTCTGGCGGGAGAACACAGACGGCACCAGCACAGCGAATGACGGATTTTGTTGACGGTATCCTCTCCCCTGACCTCAACCCAACAAGTTACCAGCCGGGTCTCAATTCCGCACCAATGCATTCTTTACTGCCTAAACTGATTGGTAGTAGATTGCGACAAGGCTTCGCAGAATTCGGTAAAAAAATGCACGGCTATTATACTTCAGAAGCTAATATTGTAGGTGTAGAATCCCGTACCTCATCACCAGTTACCATTCCCAGAAACGAGCAGTTAGAACATCCACAAATAAAAGGATTGTTTCCCTGTGGGGAAGGCGGTGGCTATGCAGGTGGGATTGTATCTGCAGCTATGGATGGGGAACGTTGTGCAGAGGCTGCAACTGCTGGTTTATAAAAAATAGTTACTTGTTCTTAACTCGGTAGGTAATCCTTCTGTTGGTGATAACAGCACAACTGCTCAAGGTTATACTTGTTGTTGCAGTAAGATTCAGTACTGGGTCACCAGTCATGCCACCATATTCTACAACATACCCTTGTGAGGCGTAAGCACCACCTCCTCCATTATTAGGTAAATCGTTCCAAGCGCCAACAACAGCGGGTGCTCTAATTACGGATGCAGCAGCTATATGCGCATAATCCTCTCCTCCACCCCCAACATTATTTGGTTCACCTCTATTCCAATTAGCAAAAGTCAATTCGGTACCATTTGCCAGACCTTGCCAAAACTGAGTACCGGCTTCTGGACCTGTAACCCAACGCCATTCGCCTTCAACCGCTACATCCGTAGCACCTATCCAACCAAAACCACTGGCTTGCGCTCCCGAAAAATCAGCTTCCTGTTGGGATGTTAAGGTCACCAAATACCCTTGCAACCCAAAATACGTTCTTGCAGCTGCTGCGGCTTCCGCATCAGTCCAACTAATACCCGGATCCGAAACAAATTCATAATAATGCTGAGTTACGGGTAAAAAATTAGCCTCACCGACCGTAATAGAAAATTGTCTATTCCCGAAAGGATTTGTTCCACTAGAAGAAAATTCTGTTGCCAATATCGCAGCTTCAAACTCCGCATATGTTGCTGGACCTTGTAATGAAATTTCACCTTGCACCGGATCCCAACTAGGGGTAATATTTGGATGGCTACCCGTTAATGTCAGTAAATCTTCACCATTAACATATCCGCTGGAAATTTGAATATAGACCGCCGTAGTGGTAGTATCATCCGGGTCTGTTATAGTAATGCTTTCTGCAACAGCTACGGAACCACCGGGGCAGTAAATCTGATCTCCAGATCCTGCTACTACGGGTGGCTGATTAGGTAATTGCGCTGTTAGTACCAGGTTATCAATAAAAATTTGCTCAGAATTATCATCCCAATCTCCACTATCAGACAAAATCCGTAAAGCAGAAGTAGCACTAATTTCACTTGGGTTTAGGTTATAACTTATACTCGTCCCCCCGCTCATTACGGCAACTGTATTAAAAGATGTTCCATCAAAAAGTTGAAGCGCCAACGATTCGTTACCTCCTGTTCTTGCATACGCAAAATTAAGAGTAGCGCTTTCATAAGCTGATAAGTCTAGCTCACGTGTTATACTCCGGTTTGTTCTTAAATTTCTAAATAAAAGGTGATTTCCGTTTATTCGAATACGTCCACCATTTGGATTCGTGGTTTCACCCGATTCAGTCCAACTAGTAGAAAAATTTTCTGAGCCATCGTTATTTGAATAAGATGAACTTTGAAAATTATCACCAAAGGTGTCCTGCCCATAAACCAAAATGGTTGTAGAAACAAAAATCACCAAATAAACCAACAGCTTTTGAAACATAGTCCTCGATACGTGCTTAACACCATTAAAAGTACAAATAGCTCCCTGCTTTACTATATAAATGTTGTGTACTGTACTATTTGTGATGTAAAGGTTACTAAATTGTTAGTAATTAGCTATATAATAAAACGTTAGGATAGCATAGTTTTATTGCAAGTCGCCATAATAACCGTAACTTTGCCGCTTATTTGAAACTATGACATTTAAAGAACTCGGCCTTGCCGAACCTATTCTTAAAGCCTTAGAAACAGAAGGCTACACACAGCCTACTCCCATTCAAGAACAAGCAATTCCAATTTTATTACAAGGAAAAGATTTGTTGGGCGTAGCCCAAACAGGTACTGGAAAAACAGCTGCCTT
>CAZMUV010000048.1:0-27718 GCA_964569345.1 uncultured Maribacter sp.
AAACCTAAAAATACGTTTCTATAAAACACCTTCCAAATGCCTTTTCCCATATCCTCTATAGCCACGTATTTACCTTTGAGTGCTGCGGTCAGATATACCCAATAATATGATTTCCATCTTACGGATCCGTTTTGGCAAACCTTCATTATTTTCATATTGCTCCTATACTCGAATTTAGGTATTCTTTCGGGAAAAGGCCTGTTGGAGAAATTATGGATAGAAGCAGGTGTTTCCATCCCCAAAGCTTCATGTGGTCTGATATGGTTATATTCCTTTACAAAGTGGTTCAAGCTTCTTTGTTGGATTGAACATATAGCGATTCAAGATTTTGTAATTGACAAATAGCATCAAACGTTTCTTGATTTATGTTATAAACCCAAAGAACTTTTAAAGTGTCCAATTTCATTGGGATTTCAGAAGCATATACTTTCTCTCTTTTTTTTATTTGAGAAGCTGTTTCATTACCTTTCGTTAGGGCTAAACTTAATAGCTTTTCTCCATTATATTCCTCAAGTAATTTTCCGTTAGGGGGAAAATTTTCGTCAGGTCTAAAATACCAGTATCCACGTTTTATTTGTTTTTCCGAAAGTTTCATTAAATGAGAGATAACAATTAGATATAAGTATTAACTATATCTCACTTGCAAAAACTAAGATAACAAATCCTTTATATCCATGAACGATTTATTTGCAACATGGGTGTAAATTTCAGTCGTTTTGGTTGAACTATGCTCTAAAAGAAGCTTAATATGTCTTAGGTCCGTTCCGTTTTCCAGAAGATGTGTTGCAAAGCTATGTTTAAGTATATGGGGAGTGATTTTCTTAGTAATGCCAGCTTTTATTTCTGCCGAGTCTATTATTTTTAGAACACATGTAACGCTATATTTGCCTCCTTTTGAGCCTTCAAAAAGATATTTTAGGTATCTAAATTCCTTATAATATTCTTTTAGATTTTTAAGAATATTCAGCATATAGATTACTAGTGAATTACCTCTAGTGCAAGTATTTGGTTTATACTCCGAAAAGCCCTTCGATAAAATATCTTTAATTCTAAAGGTCATTTTTAGATATATTGAAACTGCTTTCTCTCAAATTTGATTTAAATTTTTGATAGCATTATAAATCAGGTATCTTTGATTTTAGAAATAGAGGAACATATTCAATTAATCCTGCAAAACGTAACCATAAGTAAAAATGAACAAGGAATTAGATCAATTAGCAGCCGATAACATAAGGGCATTGGCCATTTCAATGGTAGAAAAAGCGAATTCTGGACATCCGGGAGGACCCATGGGAGGAGCGGATTATATGCATATTTTGTATTCGGAATTTTTCAATTTTGACCCATCAGATATGCAATGGTCTTTTCGTGATCGTTTTTTTATGGATGCAGGTCATTTGTCTTCTTTGATGTATTCGCAGTATTATTTACTTGGGAATTATAAAAAGGAGGACGTTGCTAGTTTTAGACAATGGGGTTCTATCACACCCGGACATCCGGAGGTAGATGTGGCAAGGGGAATAGAAAATACTTCAGGTCCATTAGGACAAGGGCATACCATGGGAGTTGGTGCTGCGATAGCTGCTAAATTTCTACAAGCCCGTTTTGGCGATTGGATGAACCATAAGATTTATGGTTTCATTAGTGATGGTGGCGTACAGGAAGAGATTTCTCAAGGAGCAGGCAGAATAGCAGGACATCTAGGATTGAATAATTTTATTATGTTCTACGATTCTAATGATGTGCAATTATCTTCTAAAACGGCTGACGTTACCTCAGAGGATACCGCTATGAAATATGAAGCATGGGGATGGAAAGTGGTTACCATAGATGGTCACGACCATGAACAGATAAGGAAAGCACTTAAAGATGCCAATGCAGAAACAGAAAAACCTACACTGATTATTGGTGAAACCATAATGGGGAAAGGTTGCGTTACTGCAGATGGATCAATGTATGAAGGCTATACGGAACTTCATGGTAAACCCATTGGCGATACCGGTGCGGATTATGCTAAAACCATGGAAAACCTTGGTGCCGATGTTTCTAATCCTTTTAATATATATGGTAAAGTTGCCACTTTTTATGCCGATATCTTATCCAACAAAACCAAGGCGGCGGCAGAAAAGAAGAAAGAGATAGCGGCATGGAGAAGCTCTAATGGGACATTGGCTACCAAACTAGATACCTTCCTTTCCGGTAAATTACCAGAACTAGATTTTGGTTCCATTGCTCAAAAAGAAGGTTTGGCCACGAGAGCAGCCTCCTCGGCGGTGTTAGGCTACTTAGCGGATAATGTGGAGAATATGATTGTTTCTTCCGCAGATTTATCTAACAGTGATAAAACAGATGGTTTCTTAAAGAAAACCAAGATACTTAAAAAAGGAGATTTTTCCGGTGCTTTCTTGCAAGCGGGCGTAGCGGAATTGACGATGGCCGCGATAGCAAACGGGATTGCACTACACGGAGGTATTATTCCGGTGGTAGCTACATTCTTCGTATTTTCTGATTATATGAAACCTGCCATTCGTTTAAGCTGTATTCAAGAGCTTCCGGTGAAGTTTGTTTGGACTCATGATGCTTTTAGAGTAGGTGAGGACGGTCCTACACACCAGCCTGTAGAACAAGAAGCACAAATACGATTATTAGAAAAATTAAAGAATCATAGCCACGAACAAAGTTTTGTTGCTTTGCGGCCTGCAGATTCTATGGAAACCAATGTGGCTTGGAAAATGGCTATAGAAAACAGTAAGACGCCAACAGGACTAATTCTTTCTAGGCAGGGTATTAAAGATATTCCTGCGAAATCTGGCAATAGATATAAAGAAGCTTTAGGTGCAGAAAAAGGAGGGTATTTGGTACAAGAAGTTACTGATGCTGATGTGGTTTTAATCGCTAATGGTTCTGAAGTTGCTACTTTGGTAGAAGCGGCAAAGTTGTTAGAGAGCAAGGAAGGATTAAAAGTAAACATTGCTTCTATCCCATCAGAAGGTATTTTTAGACAGCAGTCCAAACAATACCAACATAAGGTAATTCCAACGAACAAACCTATTTTCGGACTTACAGCAGGCTTACCGGTTAACTTAGAAGGCTTGGCGGGACCAAATGGGAAAGTGTTTGGATTGGAGCATTTTGGCTACTCTGCACCAGCAAAAGTGTTGGACGAGAAATTCGGTTTTACCGGAGAACAGGTGTTTAAACAAGTGGTCGATTTTTTAAAATAACGAAACAATTTAAAACATAGCACATGAAATTTTTTATAGATACAGCAAATTTAGCAGATATAACAGAAGCCCAAGATATGGGTGTTTTGGACGGGGTAACCACTAATCCTTCCTTGATGGCGAAAGAAGGTATTACCGGAGCGGATAATATTATAGAGCACTACAAGAAAATATGTAGTGCCGTTGATGGTCATGTGAGCGCAGAGGTTATTTCTACCGATTTTAAAGGTATGGTTGCCGAAGGAGAAAAACTGGCAGCTCTTAACCCGCAAATTGTGGTTAAACTTCCTATGATTGCGGACGGTGTAAAAGCTTGTAAGTACTTTTCAGATAAAGGAATTAAGACCAACGTGACTCTCGTATTTTCTGCAGGTCAGGCATTATTGGCGGCTAAAGCTGGAGCAACTTATGTATCTCCATTTATTGGAAGGTTAGATGATATTTCAACCGATGGTTTAGGGCTTATCGCCGATATCCGATTGATTTATGACAACTACGGGTATGAAACCGAAATATTGGCAGCATCCGTACGTCACGTTATGCATATTATTGACTGTGCAAAAATTGGTGCAGACGTAATGACTGGACCTCTATCTGCCATCAAAGGCTTGTTAAAACATCCATTGACGGATAGTGGTTTAGCGAAATTCTTAGCGGATTATAAGAAAGGGAATTAAATAGCCCTCCTAAAGGTTCAAGTATAAAAAAATGCATCTGCCATAAATAGTGGTTAGATGCATTTTTTGGTTCTAAAAACACGAAATTTAACTTTAAAAGATTAAATAATTTAAACAAACAGAGAGATACAAAAAACCACTATCGCAGCAAAAACCCCTATTAGTAATGCGCCTCTAGTGTATAGTTTATACCCGGTTTTTACATTCATTCCGGTTAGCTGAGTCACTACCCAGAAAGAACTATCGTTGGCATGAGGAACAACCAAGCCACCTGCTCCAATAGCAATAACCACAAGTGCTTTTAGCATTTCGGAATCAAAACCCATACTCGTCATTAAAGGAGCCATGATGGAAGCAGTTGTAATTAAAGCAACGGTTGACGATCCTTGTGCGGTTTTAATAGCTGCACTCAATAAAAATGGAAGCCAAATACCTATGGTTATACCGTCAAACATATCAGCCATAGTATCTCCAATGCCTGAGTATTGAAGTATTTTTCCAAAAACACCACCAGCTCCCGTAATCAATAGGATAGTCGATGCGCTTTGTAGTGCTTTTCCTGTCCAGCCAGCTTCAGAAAGCATAGCTACATCAAATTTTTTAGGTAGGGTAAAAGCCAATAATAAGCCAATAATCAATGCGATTAACGGGGAACCTACAAAAGAGATGAGTTGTAATAAAAAACTACCTTCAAGCGCATCTTTTGCAAAAAACAGAACTAACGACTTACTTATGATTAATAAGATTGGTATGACAATGGGTAAAAAAGATTTGAAGGTACTTGGCGCTGTTTTTGTTTTTTCGATAATGTCTTCTTCAGTGAGTTCCGGATTAGGGTCTATGTAGGTTTTACTTGCTACTCTTTTAGCATAAATAATCGCAACAACTAGCGATAGGGCGCTCACAACAATCCCTAAAATCATGACCAAACCTATATCTGCATCCAAAATACCAGCTGCGGCAATAGGTCCTGGGGTTGGAGGCACCATTACATGGGTAAGCATTAGACCAAGAATTAAAGCAATACTAGTACCCGTAATAGATAATTTTGCTTTTTTTGATAGCGATTTGTTCAGGGGATTTAAAATAATAAAACCACTATCAGCAAAAACCGGAATAGAAACAATATAGCCAAGAATTCCCATAGCGGCATGTACGTTCTTTTTTCCAATGATGCGCAAAACTAGTTCCGCCATTTTATAAGCAGCTCCAGTTTGTTCTAAAAAAGCTCCTATTAAGACTCCAAGTAAGATGACTAATCCTATTTTGCCGAGCGTACCTCCAAATCCCTCTTCTATGGAGGTCAGTAGCAGCGATAATTCCATTCCACTGGTGATACCAAAGAATATAGATGCAGTCAACAGTGCTAAAAACGGATGAACATTCAATTTAGCGGTAAGCAGTACGATGATTAAAACACTTATGATCAATAGAACTAAAAGCATAATCTAAATTTTTGGTGTGTATCTAAATCTTGTTAGTTTAACCCATCAAATCCTATGGATGGAATATGTTTGTCATTTACTTTTCCGCCTAAAAGTCCAATAGCTTCCTTTACCGTTTTTACAGGTAGTTTACAGGTATTGTCCCTACAGACATAGATATATGTCTCGTCTTCCGCATACCTTCCTTCAAAAAGAGCAAGCTCGCTTTCGACCGTACTTCCTACCAATAAAATATTAGGAACGTATTGGTTACCCATTACTGCCACAAGATTTTTTGCCTTGTCACCTACAATCGCTACTTCATAAAAAGGATAGGTGGTTTGCAGTAGAAGGCTATTCCATTTGGCATAGGAATACGGAGTTTCCGAAGTAAATTTTATCATAGAAGTCAACATTGTTTTCGCTTTTTTCTGAGCAGTTTTATCATATTTTATATGGCCTAATAACAGTAGATTTTGCGCCATAATAGCATTAGGTGAGGGGATTACGCCGTCATCGGTCTTTATGATCTTAGCTATAAGCTCATTTCCTTGATTGTAGGTGTACATTCCAGAGGCAGGGTCATCGAATTTTTCTTGCGCAGTTTCGGTAAGTACTTCCGCTAATTCCAGAAATTCTATATCAAGTGATGCGCTGTACAGGTTCAACGCTGCATTGGCTAAAAGACTGTAATCTTCTAGGAATCCAGGTATATGTTTACTGTCTTTTTTATAGGAATGGCCAAGTTCGCCATTGGTGTATCCTTGTGAACGTAGCGTATGGAGTATGTCTGTTGCAGCATCTAAATAGGCCGGTGTTCCCAATGCTGTGTAAGCATCAACATATCCATTGATTAAGAGTGCATTCCAAGATATCAGTATCTTGTCATCGGTACGTGGTCGTACTCTTTTAGTTCTTGCCGTAAGTAATTTTTCGTGCCATTTAGACTTCAGGGTATACAGTTGGGAAAGCGGAATCGAGTGTTCATCTGAAAATGTGTCGTCATCCAAAGATTTGCTGAGTACATAGCTGTCGTCCTCCCATACATTTTCTTTTTGAATCGCATAGTATGCGGAAAATAGTGTAAAGTCCTCTTGTAAAATTTCTTTCAATTCTGTTTCCGTCCATACATAAAACTTCCCTTCCTTTCCCTCGCTTTGGGCGTCTAGCGCTGCATGGTATGCGCCTTCTGGATTTTTCATTTCCCGTTCTAAAAATGAAATCGTACCTAGGATTATATTTTTGTATTCCGGCTTATGGAATATCTTGTAGGCTTTGGCATAGAGACTTATAGCCTGCGCATTGTCGTAGAGCATTTTTTCAAAATGAGGGACTTTCCATTCGGCATCGGTACTGTATCGATAGAAACCGCCTGCCACGTGATCGTAAATACCACCCATGGCCATTTTGTCCAATGTTAGTTCCACTTGTTTTAAGGTTTCTGAATCATCGGCTAATAGGGCATAATCCATTAAAAAATCCAGATTTACAGGCAACATAAATTTCTCCTCCCGTTTATCTCCTCCCCAAACCGTATCCCAATTTGGTTTCCAGTGTTGCAAATTTTCGGTAAGCAATTCTTTATTTAATAGTTCAAAATCGGTTGAAGGAGATATGATGTTCATTTCCTGTACGCCTTCCGCTACCATATCTGAGTATTCTTCGGCTTTTTTAGGGTCTTCTTTATACAGTTTACTGATTTCTGTTAGTACTTGTTGCCATTGGTCTTTGGTGTGGTAGGTTCCGCCATACAAGGGTTTGCCATTGGGTAGGGTAATGACATTTAAAGGCCAGCCACCATTGCCTTGCATTAATTGCACGGCCGTCATATAAATTTGGTCTATATCTGGTCGTTCTTCACGATCTACTTTTATATTGATGAAGTTTTCGTTCATAAGATGAGCAATAGAGTCGTTTTCAAAAGTTTCTTCCTCCATTACATGGCACCAATGACAGGAAGAGTAGCCAATACTTACTAATACGAGTTTGTTCTTTTCTTTTGCTTCATCTAATGCGGCCTGACTCCAAGGACGCCAGTCTACCGGATTATGAGCATGTTGGAGTAAATACGGACTCGTTTCGTTTATTAGTGCATTTGTATATTGATGTTGCTCGCTAGCATTTTGGGAGGATTCCTTGCATGAGCCTATTATTAAAATACTGACCAGAAGGCTGAATATTTTAATTGAATTCTTTTTAAGCGGAACATTCATAGTAAAAGGTATTCTTTTTCAGATTGATAACGCTTAGGTAATAGGCAAAGCGTATTTAGTTCAGATAAAAATCAGAAAACTAAAGTACACATTTTAGAAAATAGGACGACAGGTTTTCTTGATAATTGGTATCTTTTCCATGTAAAATTCCGCATTATGAATCCGTTGAAATATCTCTTTGTAATAACGACCTTAATTTCTTTTGTTTCCTGCGGGGAAAAAGAAGCTAAAGTAGTGGATACCGAACACGGGAAACCCAATATTATTTACATTCTCGCTGATGATCTTGGGTACGGTGAGTTGGGGGTTTTTGGTCAAGAAAAGATTGAAACACCACATATAGATGCCTTGGCCAATCAGGGGATGTTATTTACCCAGCATTATACCAGTGCCCCCGTATGTGCCCCAGCTCGGTATATGTTTTTGACCGGTAAGCATTCTGGTAACGCGTATATTCGAGGAAATCATGAATGGCGAGAACGCGGTAATGTTTGGGATTATCGAGAGATGGCAAAAGATTCTACATTAGAGGGGCAGCATCCAATGCCCAAAGAAACTTTAACCCTTGGGCATCGGTTACAGAAAGCAGGGTATACCACAGGTATGGTCGGAAAATGGGGCTTAGGAGCACCACACACACATTCAATTCCCAACGATATGGGCTTCGATTTTTTCTATGGTTTTAACGGTCAACGCCAGGCACATACTTATTACCCTTTGCATTTATATAAGAATAGGAAACGCGTACGTCTAAAGAATGATACCATTGCTCCGCACACCTCTTTTTCTATGGAATTGGATTCCTTAGATCCTGCTAGTTATGCAAAATTTACACAGCCAGACTATGCGCCAGACCTTATGTTCAAAGAAATAAGCACTTTTGTAGCAGCTCAGAAAGAGAATCCATTCTTTCTATATTGGGCCACGCCAATTCCTCATGTAGCCATTCAAGCGCCTCAAAAATGGGTTGATTATTACATCGCAAAATTTGGGGACGAAGCGCCCTATTTGGCTAATAAAAAAGGCAATGGATATTTTCCACATAGGAACCCTAGGGCTGGGTATGCCGCTATGATTTCCTACTTAGATGAAAATATAGGTAAACTAGTGCAACAGCTTAAAGACCAAGGAATTTACGACAATACATTAATAGTGTTTACCTCGGATAACGGCCCTACTTTTGCGGGCGGGGTACAGCCAGAGTGGTTTAATAGTGCGGGTCCGTTTCAAGAAAATTTTGGAAAGGGTAAGGGGTTTGTTTACGAGGGCGGTATCCGGGTCCCCACATTTTTTACATGGCCTTCTAAAATTAAATCAGGTACAAAAAGCGACCTCCCATCTGCACATTATGATATGTTGGTCACGTTTGGCGCCATTGCAGGGTATGACGCTCCAGAAAATACTGATGGTATAAGTCTTTTACCCACTTTATTGGGTGAAACCAATCAAAAACAACATGAGTTTCTGTATTGGGAATTTCCCGAATATGGTGGGCAAATAGCTATTAGAATGGGTGATTGGAAAGTAGTTCGTCAACATTTAAAGGATACCCAAACCCCTACCTTAGAATTATACAATTTAGTCAAAGACCCCACAGAAAGCAATAATGTAGCTAGCGAACACCCAGACATTCTTAAAAAAGCAGCATCGATTTTTGAACAAGAACACACAAAATCTGAATTTGAACGCTTTCAGATTCCCCTATTGGAACAGGGTTTATTAAGTGAAACAAAGTAAATTTGAGTTTTAAATAGCAGTTCAATGAAATTAAATTTAATTAAAAAAATAATGTTCGTTGCCACCCTTTTGTTGATGCTGGTTTCCTGTAAAGAAGAGGAAAAAACAGTGGAGAAGGTAATCGAAAAACCGAAGGTGTTAGCACAGAAGCTGACACCAGTAGTGGTTAATCAACCGGAAAATACCACAGCTCCTGAAGGGATGGTTTGGGTGTCTGGGGCTACCTTTTTGCAAGGTGCCGTGCCACAGGACCAAATGGCCATGGACCACGAAAAACCAGCAATTGAAGTCGCCGTTGATGGCTTTTTTATGGATGTTACAGAGGTAACCAATGCCCAATTCGCAAAGTTTGTAAAAGAAACGGGTTACATGACTACATCTGAAAGAAAAATCGATTGGGAGGAAATGAAAAAGCAGGTTCCAGAAGGTACACCAAAACCCCATGATTCTATTTTACAGCCCGGATCATTAACCTTTAAAAAGACCAAAAGCTCGGTTGCTAATCTGTATGATTTTTCCCAATGGTGGAAATGGACCATCGGTGCAAGTTGGCAACATCCAAACGGACCCGAAAGCAGTATCAAAGGAAAAGATATGTATCCTGTGGTTCAGGTATCTTTCGAGGATGCTATGGCCTATTGCGAATGGGCAGGAAAACGTTTACCCACCGAAGCCGAATGGGAATTGGCAGCACGAGCAGGTAATTACAGCACGACCTATTTTTGGGGAGATGATGCTAACCTACTTAAGGAACAAGCAAACACATGGGAAGGCGAGTTTCCGGTAGCAAATACTAAAGTAGATGGTTTTGAACTAAGAGCACCCGTAAAAACCTATGCAGCAAATGCCTATGGATTATACGATATGGCCGGTAATGTTTGGGAATGGACTAGCGATTGGTATAATACCAATTACTATAAAGATGCAGCTGGCCAGAATCAGGTGAGACAGAATCCGAAAGGAGCAGGAACACCTTACACGGAAAATAATCCCTATGCGAAGGAAAAAATAATTAAAGGAGGCTCTTTTTTGTGCAGTGCTTCCTACTGCGCCAGTTATCGAGTTTCTGCCAAGATGGGTTCTAGTACAGATTCGTCTCTGGAACATACCGGATTTAGGACAGTTACTTCAGTTGATATGCTTAAGTAATCATATGGACTATCGGTTTTAATGAAATAGCTAAAAACTTTTAATAACTTGAGTGTAAGGTTTTGCTTCAAAATCCTACTTTTGTACTATATAATTTGATTGAAATTCAACACTATGTCTGATACGATAGAACGATTAAAAACATTAATAATAGGTTCAGGACCTGCGGGATATACCGCTGCCATTTACGCTGCAAGAGCAGATTTAAAACCTGTAATGTATACAGGAATGGAGCCTGGAGGACAACTTACGACGACTACCGAGGTGGATAACTTTCCAGGGTATCCTGATGGGATAGATGGGCCAACCATGATGGTGCAGTTACAGCAGCAAGCTGAGCGTTTTGGAACCGAAGTACGTATAGGTATGGTTACTGCCTGTGAATTGAGCACAGAAGTAGGTGGCATTCATAAAGTAACCGTAGACAATGGTAACGTCATAGAAGCGGAAACGATAATTATTTCTACGGGGGCAACTGCCAAGTACTTAGGGATTCCTAGTGAGCAAAAGCTCCGTGGCGGAGGTGTTTCCGCCTGTGCAGTTTGCGACGGTTTTTTCTATAAAAACCAAGATGTGGCCATTGTTGGAGCAGGGGATACCGCTGCCGAGGAAGCTTCCTATCTTGCCAATATTTGTAACAAGGTAACGATGCTGGTTAGAAAAGACCATATGAGAGCTTCAAAAGCAATGCAACATCGTGTGCATAGTCTTAAAAACATAGAGGTGCGTTACAATACGGAAGTAGATGAGGTACTTGGGGAACAAGTTGTAGAGGGTTTACGTATGCTAAACAACCAGACTGGAAAAAAAGAAGATATTGAAATTACGGGACTGTTTATTGCCATAGGCCATAAACCGAATACGGATATTTTCAAAGGACAATTAGATATGGATGAAACAGGTTACTTGATAACTAAAGGAAAATCTACCAAAACCAACCTTCCGGGGGTTTTTGCCTCCGGTGATGCTCAGGATAAAGAGTACCGACAAGCGGTTACAGCCGCAGGAACTGGTTGTATGGCAGCATTGGATGCTGAACGTTATTTAGCATCTATAGGTTCTGTTGAAGAAGCGATTGCAGATAATTATAATCTTTAGTCCAGTTATTCTAAACAAAAAAAACGGCGCTTAGCCGTTTTTTTTGTTTAGAATAACTATTTAATTAACTCGAATATAATTTTCCGAAAAAGTGCGATTGCCTTCTTCGTCCCAGCTAATTTGGCTGTATGTATCGTCCGACAGCATAAGTTCAAATGAAAATACCCGCATGGTATCCAAGGCTCTCATCATCTGATAATCTCCATATTCTATAGTTTCTATTAATTGGTTACCTTCTAATTTATAAGAACCGTACCCAAAGCGTCCAATAGTATCCTGTGGAGAATATCTTGACCACATAATTTTTCCACCGTTGTATATTTTTACTTGTCGGTAGTTTGTTTGTGGTAGCACCGTATCTGTAATTGCTACTCCATCATAATTATAAAAGCTTTGAAGCTCCCATGTGCCTTCTATGGAATGCATTGTGTCTGTTTTGTTAATAGAAAATTCTGTTGCCGAAACCAAAATCAACATTAAAAAGATTAGTCCTAGTAATTTTTTCATGGCGTTCTATATTATAGTGTTTATTAATACCATAAAAATTACAAAAATATAGTGAGATATTCGTAAAAATTTAATATTAATTTTACTTAATACGTAAAATAAAATATAATTATTTTAAATATTCTCATTTATAACTTTAATCAGCTTTAGAATATCTTTTTTGGTGTGTGCCGCCGATAATACGATCCTACTCATAATATTGGCATTTTGGTTTGGATAGTTGAAATGGGTTACGATAATCTTATGTTGGAATAAGATTTCGGTCAGTTTTAGGTTTTTATAGGAAAATGTGGGATGTCCTTCCATGTAGGTGAAAACCTCTAATTGTTTGGTTTCTTCTAAGAATAGTCTAAGATTATCCTCTAAAAGAGTTCTTCGTTTTTGATAAATTTCTTGTGCATCGATTAACGTTGCTATGGCTGCGGGACTAGCGGGACTGGCTCCTCCAAAGAATGTAGCAGTTTCCATAGCCGACATGTCTGCTTTACTACCAAAAACCGCACCTGCCTGTATGCCGAATCCTTTACCCAAAGAACAGCACATAAATACTTGTTTTGCACCTAATTTTTGAAGGTTCTTATAAACCCCGTTTCCATTTTCTCCCACGACACCTATACCATGGGAATCATCTACAACCAGAATAATTTCGGATAAGGGTAAGCTTTTTAGTAACGTAAACTGGGGATAATTTATACCTGAAAAATCGATGCTGTCTAGAAATAGGACCGGAATTGAAGAATTCTTAGATGCTAAATGTTCGGTAATGCCCACATAAAGATTTGCATAGCGGTCATAGTTTTTTGCCTTCTTAGTAAATAGGGCGGAATGCGTGTTGGGCGCATAGAATAGTTTGTGTTTTTTATGTTCTAGGAACTGTGCTAAAAATTGACCTGCCAAGTAGCCGGAGGACATGGTAAGACAAGCCTCGCTTCCCACCAAATTTGCTAAATGCTGTTCTGCTTCTTGGAATATTGTAAAGCGAACGTTAGATTTTCGAGAAGCCCCATAGTTGGTGCCATAGCGTCTGAGGTTTTTGATAAAAATATCCTGAAAAGGTTTGAAATCTTGCAAACCTAAATAGGCGGTGCCTCCAAAATAGGTATACGTTGTGCTATCTATTTCAACGGTGCGGCCAGGAAAGGAATCTATAAAATGAGTCATTAAAAAAGTGATACTCCGGTTCCGGGAAGTTCAGGAAATACGACGGTACCATCTTCCAGAATACGCACACCCGTTGCAATATCTTCTTTGAGAAGCATGGCTCCATCCATATCTACATAATCCAATTGAGGAAGTAATTGTGCAATGGCAGAGATGCCTACGGTTGATTCTGTCATACAGCCCATCATCACTTTAAGACCAAGTTCCTTTCCTTTTTTAATCATGCGTAGGGCGGGGGTGAGTCCGCCACATTTGGTCAGTTTTATATTAATACCGTTAAAATGGAGTGCACATTTTTCGACATCGGTTTCTACAATACAACTTTCATCAGCTATTACAGGCAAGACACTATGGTGCATCACTATTTCCATGCCTTCCCAATCGTCAGCCTTTAAAGGTTGCTCCAAAAATTCCACACCTAAATCCTTCAACAAAGGTGCATTTTTGATAGTTTCGGCGGCCGTCCATGCACAGTTGGCATCGATACGAAATACGGCATCGGTATGTTTTCTAAGTTCACGTACGATAGCCACGTCATCATCCGTTCCCAGTTTTACTTTATAAATAGGCCATGGTATTTCTTGTATTTTTTTTACCATTTTTTCTATTGGGGCAATGCCTATAGTGTAGTTTGTGGTGGGGTAGTGGAGCGTGTTGGTGCCCCAAATTTCATATAAGGGTTTGTTCTTTAGTTTTCCATAGAGATCGTGTGCTGCAAGGTCTAGGGCGCAAATAGCGAAATTACTTAGTCCTTTAGAAACTAAAAATGCATGAAACACTTCGGGTGTGTTAAAATTATAATTCTCTATTATGGATAAGTTAGTTTCTATTTCGGCCATCATACTTTCCACGGTAATCTTATAATAAGGATTGGCGGTTGCCTCTCCATAACCGGTCTGTCCGTTGAGCGAAAGACCAATAATCAGACTATTTTGAAAATCATGGGATTCCCTGCTGATGCTAAAAGTATGCTTTAAGGGGAGAACGTATTTTTTTAGGCTTATTTTCATACCTTAAATATAAATATTAGCCAGATACTTTAAAACCAAAACCCAACGAATTTTTCGTTGGGTTTTGGTTTTGTTGTTAATCGATGAATAAATAGGACTAATACTTGTTAACATTGCCAGAAACCGATTTTTTCTTGGTTAATTCGGCATCGCCTGAGTAGGAAATATTTCCTCCACTGCTGGCATCTGCTGTCAATGACTTGGACACATTAATATTAATGTTTGCTCCACTGCTGGCCTCTGCTCTGCACTCAGTAGTCATTAAGTTTTTGGCTCTAATGTTAGCTCCACTACTCCCATCAACATACACTTCCATAGCTCTGCCAGAAATGTCAATATTAGCACCGCTACTGGCATCTATTTCTAATTTATCAGCGTTAGTCTCTGCATTTAGATGGGCACCACTGCTAGCATCTATAATAAGGGTACTTGCAGTGATTTTGTTTTGTGCGGTTAAGTGTGCGCCACTAGAGCTCAATAAACCAGTAACCTCAGGTAAGGAAACAAAGACTTTTTTGGTGGCGCGCCCAATGTTCTCTATGGCGTGTATCTTTAATTTTCCATTTTTTATTTCTGTTCCGATAAGGTCAATAATATTTTCATCGGCTTCTACGGATATACGGAAGTCGGCCGCTTGGGTTACATACACCTCAAGGCCTTCTGATGCATGTACCTCAGTAAAGTCTGCTGTGATTTCACGGTTTTCCTCTACGACTGTTCCGTTTCCTTTCTTCCCTGATCCAAAATCTCCTATGTTGATATCAAACCCACAGGAGGATAAAAATAGGGCTAAGGCTAATGCGATGCTAATTCTTACTAATGTTGTCATGATTGTTGTTTTTTTACCCTGTCCCGAAGTTTCCGGGTTTTCAAGGTCTGATTAATGATTAGTTAAATTCTTTTGCGGTATTTTACTTTGTTTCTATACCGTAAAACTCCCCATTTTTGAACGATACGGCCATTTAAACTTACCCAACCGTTTAATTAAGGTCTTGAGTTGTTAGAATGCTCATTATCATCCGCCTTTATCTTGATTCCGTTTTCATCCACCTTCATTTTAAACGATTCCCCATTATCCTTTACATCGATATCAATCCCATCTTCATTGATAATTATTTTGCCTTTTTCTCCATTGTCGTTGATATTAATATCAATGCCGTTTTCGTTGATTTGGATACGATTTTCGTCTGAATCTTCATCTTCCATATCCTCAGGGCAATCCAAACATACCAGCGTTCCATCGGATGTCATTTTCCAAGTATGGTCATTTAGTTCGTTCGAGGAACGATCAGTATCGGCGCGCATAACCCAACTTCGGCCTTCTCCATGATTATATTTTAAAATGGTACCTATCGGAACTAATACGTTTACCCGTATTTCTTGGTCATTAAACTTACTATCTCCACTTGCGGTTAAGTAGTTTTTAAGGTTCATAGTGTTTCCTTCTATCGCGTAATCATATGCAATAGCTTCTGCCGTTGCCTTTGCTTTTTTAAAGGAACCTCCGTTTGCCTCTTTCCGGACTTCCATACGGAAAATAGAATCCTTTGATTTTGATAATCGAAAGCGAACATCTTCGGAAACCAAAAGCTTTTCTCCGTTATCATCATGTGTAATAATCATATTACCCATGTGCATGACATTGTCTCTGTCGTAATCTGCGGTAATAAGATTAATCTGTAAGGTGTCCTTTGGATTTTCAAAATACAATTCACTTTCACTGGTAGTGCTGCCGGAATAGGCATGTGATGCCGCCTCACGGACTCCAAAAACGATGAGCATGATAACCGAGAGAAGCCACAACCCTAATAGACTGAACTTTGCGATACTACCAATGGATTTTAAATTACCTACCAGTATCTTAAGTCCTAAATAGAGTAAGAAGAAAAACGGTATTCCGATAGCAAAAAAGGCCAAAAGTGATACTACCCAGATAGGAAGATTACTAGAGTTTACCAGATGATAGAAATCTATTCCGGGAACGTGGAACATATCCAATATACCAACGGATAGTAGTCCAATGAATAAACCTATTAAGGTAGATGCACCAATAATAATAAGTAGGATACCAATAAACTTCCCAAATATCTTGAAGAAAAATAGAATAATATCTCCAAGTGTATCAAAAAAAGTTTTACCTCCTTTTTTGACGGTATCGCCCACTTTTTCATAGTCGACACTTTTTACGCGATCCGCAACGTCATCAAAACCCTCTTTTACTTTACGTTCTATATTGCTAATGTTTACATCCTGTCCACGCATATCCAATTTTTGAGCCGTGCTGCTCGCTTCGGGGATAAGAATCCAGAGCAGGCCATAGATCAATATGAATCCACCAGTAGACCCAATGGTTAATACTATCCAAAGAATACGAACCCAAAGTGGGTCTATGCCAATATAATGTGCCAAACCTGAGGAAACCCCAGCAACATATTTATGCTCCGTATCTCGGTATAATTTTTTGGACTTTTTAGTAGCATTGGCAGCGCTTCTGGCTTTTGGCTCATCTTCAAAAATATCCTCGTCTACCATATAATCTTCTGGCTGTCCCATAATGGCAATGACGGCATCGACTTCTTTCTCGGTAACGACCTGTCTTTCGTTATCTAATTTTTCATTGAATAGTTCCGCGATTCTTGCCTCTATATCGGCAAGTATTTCGTCGCTTCCTGGTGTATTGGCGAAGGATCGCTTTACCGATTCCAAATACCTTCGCATTTTGTTATACGCAATCTCATCTATATGAAAGAGCGTATTTGCTAGATTAATATTTACTGTCTTATTCATTTTTTGATGTTTTTATCCTGAACTTGTTTCAGGTTGTATTTTTAAGGTTGTCGATAATGCTATTTGTTCTTTGTTACCAAATTGGTCGCTTTTCGCAACTCATCCCAAGTAGTGTCCAGTTCTTTTAAAAACAGTTTTCCTGTTTCTGTAAGGGTGTAGTACTTACGCGGTGGTCCAGAAGTGGATTCCTCCCAACGGTAATTGAGAAGCCCCGCATTCTTTAACCGTGTTAATAGGGGATAAATGGTGCCTTCTACCACCAGCATTTTCGCGTCTTTTAGCGTAGCAAGTATTTCGGAGGCATACTTGTCTTCCCCGTTAAGGATGGACAAAATGCAATATTCCAAAACACCTTTTCGCATTTGCGCTTTTGTGTTTTCTACATTCATAATTTGTTTTTGCTTTGTATGCAGTCCCTTTTTACTGGGGGATTTTTTTAATTTTTCTGTAATCGTCTGCATGGTTAACTGTTCGTTTCTTACTGCTGAACTTGTTTTGGTATTGCTCTAAATAACTACTAAAACAAGTTCAGGTACCGTTTATTGATGAATAAACTCCAAAGGATCTGATGAGTATCCTGTTTAACTATTGTTTGTATTGATGATCATAACTTAATTCTCGTTTTACTTTCCATACTAAATTTTCTTTGACCCATACGTGAGTGAATTTCGCAATATCCCCTCGTTGGTATGAGTTGTCTTTATCTAATGATTCAAAGCGATGGATGCCGTGTTGAATAGCGCCGTAAAGCTCACCATTCTTATATAGCGGGTACACTGCTAAGCTGTTTGCAATTAAAATCCTTTTAGAAGGCTGCATTTCAGTTGTGATGCGTTGTGCACAATTTTCTTTCATCGGATTTAAAAAAGCATCTCTACCTTCCGTAAGACCGCCTTTATCATGGTAAAATTCAAAGTCTTCTGTAAAGATTTCTTCTAACACGTTGGTATTACAGGTGTTAAAAGCAGCATTAAATAGCAAGCTATCTTTTTGTGCCAATAACAGGTGCAATTCTGAATTTGCTTCCACCTGTCCAAAGGCCAAGCTGGCAAACAAAGCAACAATACTATATACTATGATTTTTAGTAAGGTTATCATTATTTAATAAATTTTATAGTTAATGGATATTCAAAAGTTTCTCCTTCGTTTGTTTTAATGGTAGCTAAAATGGTGTAGACGACATTTACCACAAATAAAGCTCCTTGTAATAGTCCTGATATTCCTAAAGGAAGTAACCAAGTTCCAAATTTGAAATCGTCACTATCAAAATGAATGTTCAAATTGTTATAATCATTTAGGCTATGAAGGCCAAAAAGGTTAAAGTCAAAGATGTTTGGAAAAAAACCGATAAAAAATGGGATGCTAATAATCCCTGCTATAATGGAATAAAGTAACAGGCTAATCTGAAAATTAAGTGCCTGCTTGCCATTATAGTCTACAAATTCATATTCTTTTTTATTGGCCGTCCATAAAACCAAAGGGATTATAAAATTTCCGAAAGGAAAAATGAATTTGGAGAAGGTGCTTGCATGGATAATAGCGGATAGGGTGCGCTCGTGTTTTGATAATGTTTCAGTCATGGCTCGTTGTGTGTTGATGATTGATGTGGGTTACTAGGTTTAGGCTATTTGTATTGAATACCTAATAACTTACTATGCAAATATATGGTTAAAAGAAGGTACTATGCAAAACAAAGTACTAAAAATTAACAATTAATTAACAATTGTAGATTCGATTATTTTGAATACTTTTATCAAAATATTAAGGGGAATGGCAGTAACTACGGGCAAATTAAACTTATTTACCTTTTTTAAATTACCTGCGGCATGGTGGTGCGGAGTTCGGTTAAAATCTATTGATAAAACGAAAGCTGTCGTCACTGTAACCCATGGTTGGCGCAACCAAAACCCGTTTAAATCTATGTTTTGGGCCGTGCAAGGTATGGCAGCTGAGCTTTCTACTGGTGTTCTAATGATAGACCAAATAGAAAATAGCGGACGTAAAATCTCCATGCTTGTAGCTAATAATAATGCTAATTTTTCCAAAAAAGCAACAGGCAGAATTATGTTTACGTGCGAGGATGGGCACGTAATAAAGAATGCGCTTGACAAAACTATTGAAACCGGCGAAGGTCAGACCATTTGGATGAAATCTATTGGGGTTAATGAAGATGGGGTAGTGGTGTCGACTTTTAATTTTGAGTGGACGCTTCGTTTAAAACAGTAGTTCAGGACTCTTTTAAATGTCTAGTTTTTGTTAGCAGAGTAAAAGCCTCACTAATGCTACTTTACGTTCAATAATTTTCCTAAGTATCGTTTTTTGCTCTGGGTTTATCAAAAAAAATTTTACCAGTACCTAGTTAGTCATTAAATTGCACCCAAAAAATAAGAGTTGCGTAAATACGCATGTGTTTTGTATTCGAACCCAAAAAAGTTATGAGAAAAATTTTGATTCCCTTTATGTTACTGCTTTTTGTTAATTGCTCTTCTGATGATAGTAAAAAAGATTTTGCCGAAGCAAACGAAAATGAAATTCTGGAGTATATAAGTGCCCAAGGTTTGGTAGCACAAAAAAGTGCTTCTGGATTGTATTATGTGATTAACAATGAAGGGTCAGCTAACAAACCGCTACCTAGTTCTAATGTGACTGTTGCTTATAGGGGTTATTTCACCGATGGTGAGGTTTTTGACGAAAGTAATGCTGACGGTATTTCTTTTAATTTGAACCAGGTAATTCCTGGTTGGACAGAAGGGCTTACCTATTTTGGTGAAGGCGGAAACGGTGTTTTGTTGATTCCTTCTCGTTTGGGTTATGGGGATAGCGGACGAGGAAGTATCCCTGGTGGTGCCGTTTTAATATTTAACGTAGCACTTAGGTCCATAAACTAATAACTAATAGAACTGTCTCTTTTTGTTGTTTTTACTTAAGCTTGATGACTTAGCGCTTGTTTTATCAGGTGGAATTTGAAGTAATCTCACGCAGCATTTTGTAGTGGGGTTTTCCTTTTCATGTTGTCTAGACTATTTGCTAGCGTCGTTAAACCCTAGTGTTATTATAAAATATGCTGTTTGTGACTCCGGTTAAAAGTGTCGTATAGTGATTTGGGATGTACAGGTTAGGCCTATAGAATTGCCGCTAGCTGTAACAAAATCGATTTTTTGTCAACTAATCTATAGTAGGCAATTAAGCACATGTCTGTCTTTACAGAAATCCCTGAATTCTCGGGGCAGCACAAGCACGGAAATAACCTAAAACAGTTACGTATTATGAACGCACACGAAATAGATTATCAGATTTACGGAGAAGAAATGCAATATGTAGAAATAGAGCTAGACCCACAAGAGGCTGTTGTTGCTGAAGCTGGAAGCTTTATGATGATGGATACAGATATTAAAATGGACACTATTTTTGGTGATGGTTCCAACCAAGATAGTAGTGTATTGGGTAAAATATTTTCTGCTGGCAAGCGCATGCTTACTGGAGAAAGTTTGTTTATGACCGCATTTTTAAATATCAGCCAAGGAAAAAAGAAAGTCAGTTTTGCATCTCCTTATCCCGGTAAAATACTGCCAATTGACCTATCAGAAAAGAATGGAAAATTTATCTGCCAGAAAGATGCTTTTCTTTGCGCTGCAAAAGGGGTGTCTATTGGTGTCGAATTTTCTAAAAAACTAGGAAGAGGGCTTTTTGGAGGTGAAGGGTTTATCATGCAAAAACTAGAAGGAGATGGTATGGCATTTGTTCATGCAGGTGGTACCCTTGCCAAAAAGCAATTGGAAGTAGGAGAAGTACTAAAAGTAGATACCGGTTGTATCGTAGGTTTTTCGCAAACGGTTGATTATGATATCGAGTTTGTTGGAGGAATCAAGAATACAGTTTTTGGTGGTGAGGGACTGTTCTTTGCAACACTAAGAGGCCCAGGTACTGTATACGTACAATCCTTACCTTTTAGCAGGCTGGCAGGCCGTGTTCTAGCCTCTATTCCGCGTGGTGGAAAAGATAAAGGAGAAGGAAGTCTTTTAGGTGGTTTGGGAGATATTATTGGTGGGGATAATAGGTTTTAGGACCACGCAATTACGAGTGATTTCTAACTATAGAGAACAAAAAACGTTGCAATCTGTTTGTACAGACCAAATACGTTTCTAATTAAATTATTTTCTTTTTTTCAAAAGGTTTTGTAGTCGCTAAAGGACTCCCCGAAAAGACTTTTTTTAAACATTTGTATTTCTTATTTTCACTTTATGAATTTCAAAAACCAAATCAATTTCCTTAAAGAACTGCAAAAGAATAATAACAAGGAATGGATGGATGCCAACCGAAAATGGTACATCGAAGTCCGTAATGATTTTATTGGATGGTTGGATGGGATGAATACGAAACTTGCAGCTTTGGATGACGCATATTACGATACACCAGGTAAAAAAGGCATTAACCGAATCAATAACAATTTAATGTTTCACCCCAACAAACCCATTTATAAAGACCATTTTGGTGGGGGATTGGATAAGCGTCCCAATACAGGTGATTTTTATATAGAAATTGGTATCGAACGCTGCATGTTTGCTGGCGGACTTTGGCGACCGGACCCTAAGCGCTTGCGCAGCATTCGCGATGCAATTGACTATGATGGCCAAGAATTGAAGAAAATTCTAGATAAAAAATCTTTTAAACAAACCTTTGGCGGATTATGGGAAGATGTAAAGCTCACCAATTCCCCAAAAGGGTTTACAAAAAATCATCCGCATATCAACTTGCTACGAAACAAAACTTTTGCCGTGGCTACCGAGTTTTCAACTAAAGAAATTTTTGCAGCTGATTTTGAAAAAAAAGTCATAAAAGTCTATAAAGAAATGCTTCCTTTTAGACGCTATCTAAATCAGGCGGTTACAGTTTAGTTCTGGTAAGCACTCCCATTCATGTTATGTTGCTATTTGACAGATTCTTTAGTGCTCTATACTTGGTATAGTGGTCATTTCATTTGCTTCTTTTGTATAATCCACAGTATCGACTTTAAATCCAAAGAGATTAAAAAATTCGGTTGTATACCCTTCTAAATCCCCTATTTCAGGTAACGTTTCTGTTGTTGCCTGTTGCCATAATTCAGCAACTTGTTCTTGAACGCTTTCCTTCATTTCCCAATCATCAATACGTATTCTTCCTTCTTCGTCCGTTGGTATGTCGTCAAGGTATAATCGCTCACTAAAAAGTCGATGTATTTGCTCAATACATCCTTCTTGTAAACCTTCGGCCTTCATCACCTTATACAAAAGGGAAATGTATAACGGAATTACAGGAATAGCGGAACTTGATTGGGTTACCAGTGCCTTATTAACGGATACATATGCTTTTCCATTTATATCTTTAAGAGCATCCGTAATGGTAAAAGCCGTTTTTTCTAGGTCATCTTTTGCTCTACCAATGGTTCCTTTGCGATAAACGGGTTCTGTTAATTTAGGGCCAATATAAGAATAGGCAAGAGTCTTGAAATTATCAGATAGTAAATCCGCTTTCATCAATGCATTAATCCACAGTTGCCAATCATCACCTCCCATTACGGTAACCGTATTTTCAATATCTTCTGCGGTGCCGGGCTCAATTGTAATTTCCTTGACTTCTCCGGTATGAAAATCTACTGTTTTGTTGGTGTATGAATCTCCAATAGGTTTAAGTGTAGATTTGTACCGTATACCGCTCTCAGGGTGTGTTCTAACCGGAGAAGCGAGGCTATAAATAACCAAGTCTATCTGGCCTAGGTCTTGTTTGATTAGTTCTATCGTTTCTTTTTTGATTTCGTTTGAAAATGCATCTCCATTAATACTTTTGGCATACAAATTTTCTTTATGAGCTTCGGTTTCAAAGGCAGCCGTATTGTACCAGCCAGAAGAAGCTGTTTTGCCTACAGCTGGTGGTTTTTCAAAAAACACCCCAACAGTCGCCGCGTTACTCCCAAAAGCGCTTGTGATTCTAGACGCTAAACCAAAACCTGTAGATGCGCCAATGACCAACACTTTTTTAGGACCATCAACGGTTCCTTTTGATTTTATATATGCGATTTGATTTTTTACATTTTCCGCACAGCCAACTGGATGCGCCGTTGTACATATAAATCCGCGGGTTCTAGGTTCTATAATCATATAAAGTATTATTTTATTCAGGAGTTAACGATTGGTAATTTACGTTTTATAAATAGTATAAATTCTATATTTTGATTCGAAAATAAAGTATCAATTCAATTTGATTGATGCGGTTATCATTTAAACACTTAAATCCGGTCTTTCATGTCCTTATCCAAATGTACATGGGACGTTTGATATTTTCGTAACCCATGCGCTCCAAGTCTTAATCTACCCCACCGGATGTCAGTGCTATAATCCAATCGCCTCACATTTTGTAAAGCTCACGAACAAAGTAGTCTATTTTTATACCTTTACTATTAGATTTTGTTGGGATTAAATTCAAATTGGCGAATTTTTTTTATTGATGCTGCATCTCATTTTTTAAAGATATTTTCAGTTTGGTTTCGTTCAATGCCAGTGTTTTAAAAATAGTGATGAACTCTTCAATTCCTTCTTTACTTAGGTCTGTATTGGCAATAAGAAGTTTACCTATTTTAGTATCGGAATTAAAAAACATCAGTGTTGTTACAGCGGGGTCTCCACCGGAATGCCCGATTTGTCCCTTAGCTGATATTCCCATAAAAATGCCCATGTTGTATTCATCGTTATAGGTACTTTCACTTCTGTTTTTATGATTTTCATCGTTTAGATTCGGGGAGAACAATTCCTCATAACTTTCGCTACGCAGAAGTATGCCGTTTCCGCTATACCCAGAAATTAACTCGCTTAGGTATTTTCCTAAATCTTTTGAAGAGGTTATCAATCCACCATCCGGATAATTTACTAACTGATATGGAGCCAATTCTGTGTTTATTTCAGCATATAATTTCGTCTGTTTTGAAGCGTCAATATCTTCTGAAGACCAACCTGTATTTGACATACCCAGGGGTTTAAAAATATGTGTTTTGGTAAACGCATCGAAGGGTTCAGCTACTGCATATTGTAACACCAAAGCTGCCAGTCCGGCCCCAATATTTGAATATTCAAAAATTTCACCAGGTGTCTTTTTAATGAAGTTTCTCTTTTTATACCATTCCCCTTCGGTACTCAATATTTTTTGTAAAAAGGAAGAATAATCCATCATTTCATTAGGAGAACGAAAATTCTTGTTCACCTTAGCACCTGCATTGTTTTTTTCTCTCAAAATATATCCTTTACCTTCATATTGCGCTGCATCTTTTATACTCGAGGTATGTGATGCAAGCTGTCTGATAGTAATGGATTCCTTAGGAAAATATGGATTAACAACCTTAAAAGGCAAGTACTTGTTGATAGGGTCATCAAGTTTGAGTTTGCCCAATTCTTGTGCTTTTAATAATGACAAGCCAATAAAGGTCTTTGAAATTGAGGCTATGGTTTGAACTGTATTTGCCGTGTACTTCTTTTTTTGTTTTACATCTGCAAATCCAAATCCTTGAGTGAATAATGTAGTATCTGAATTTACGATGGCTACGGAAAACCCATTGATATGGCCTTGCTTAGAAATTTGCTCTAATTTCTCTGTCAGCTTTTCTGTAATCGAATCCTTTATTTGTGCACAAACCGCGTAACAACTCAGATTACACACCAATAATAGGATATACTTTTTCATTTATTAAAGTTGTGGTATAATCTGGTTATTTTAATTTATTTGACGCTGAAATCAATCGAGCACTTAAATCTGGGTCTTTCATATCGGTATCCAAAGGGAACATGGGCCTTTTTATATTTTCGTAACCTAAGCGTTCCAAGTCCTGATCCACGCCTCCAGGTGTTAAGGCCATAATCCAATCACCACGCATCTCATATAGCTCAGGAACCAAGTAGCCTATTTTTACGACTACAATATCAGACTCACGAGGATTTAAGTTTAAATCTGTAAAATCTGCTTCTTGGTGGTATGGTTTGCGTTTGTCGGTCACAATGACGCTGATACTTCCAATTTTCACTACAACTTCTACTTTAGCATCACGGTCACCCTCTCTAATGGCGGTAACGGTTCCTTCTAATTTGAGCGGAGGAGCAAAGCGGTCATCTACCTGAGCACCTGCCATGGCAGATACCTTTCCACCCACACCTACTTTTAATGCCGCGGCTATGAGTTCAGGTCCAGGAATAGACGCATAGATTAATGACGGTCCCGTCTCCGATTTAAATTCAGGTCGGTTCAATAGTTCCCTTAGTGTCCAAGTGACATCTCCAGCACCACCGGCGGTAGGGTTGTCACCCATATCACTAATCATATATGGTGTTGCTTCACTTTCTAGTGCCAGTTGCAGACTTTCATCCAAGGTGGCTACTGGAGCCACAAACTCAAATTCTTTGCGGACATCCCAATAAGCTTTTGCCAAATTTTCGGCCGCTTTGGTCACTTGTTTTTTGTCATCTCCCGTGACCATAACCACACCGTGGTTACGAGCTTCGTCTGCCCAAGGGTATCCCATCCAAATAGCGGCATCTATGATACCTTTTTGTTGTTCTATCGCTGGAATTTTTGCATACAAGCTTTTTCCGGGCTCAATACGTGTGCTGGTTTTTTCTCCGGGTAATAGTATGGGAACAGGAATCCATGCTTTAAATTTAGGTTTCCCCTTACCGTTTTCTAGGCGATCAAGCATATTCGTTATTGCTCGAGCTTTTGATTCTAAGGCATCCTCATGGGGTGCCATTCGGTAACAGGTGATTAGATCTGAATGTTCGGCCAGTGTTTCGGTAACGTTCCCATGTAAATCCATTGAAGTCGAGATCAAAACATCCGTACCAATCACCTCACGAACGCGTTTAATTAAATCGCCTTCCGCATCTTGAAGACCCACTACACTCATTGCTCCATGGAGATCAAAAAAGAGTCCGTCATAGGGTTCATTTTCTTTTAACATTTTCAGTGTCTTTTCAACCATGGATTCGTAGGCTTCACGGGTCACAATTCCTCCCGGTAAAGATTTACCTAACAGCGTCGGAATCCACTCGGCTCTTTTCCTGATGTCGCTTCCATCCGTGAAAAAGGGGTAACGACTAAAAATAGAATCCCCAATTCTCGCGTGGAAAGCCTCTTCATGGGTCTGCGCAGGTGAGAAGGTACTAGATTCTATTCCAATACCTGCAATTGCTATTCTAGGTAATGTAGTTTCTTCGGTTTTGTCAGTTTTGGATTTACACCCTAGGAGTAAACATGCAACAAAAATTATGCTTAGAATGGTCTTTTTCAAAATAGGATTATTTAGGAGGTACGTGTGTCTTTGTAAATGGTTTCTGTAAATAGAAATTACATTTACTCGTTAAATATAAGGTCAATTTTAGGATTAGAAAGGATAGTAGGTTTCCATTTTTTAAGTTTACTTACGGTATGTCTTTGAAAGTGTCGTAAATGATAATATATGATATCAAAAAAAAACTAGCTTACGATACTATGGTCATTGGTTATGGAATCGATGGAGTTTGGGATGAATTTAATATTCTAGAAGTTTATTTTTTCTCCCACTTCACCGGGCTCACATCATCATGATTTAAAACCCTAAGCGCGTCCCGGTCGATGCGCATGACCAACTTACATTCAGGGTCTGGACAAACGACTCTGGCATCGGTTTCCATCCAGTCGGCAGGATGATTTTTCCTTTGTTTGGTGGGTAAGAGTGGAATAGTAGATTGTAGGGCGTATAAGCAGAAATCCGATTCTTCAGGCATCGATAGTTTTCCACCTTTTAAGTAAAATTCATCTCCGAGAACCATATTACAGGTACAATTCCCTTCTATTTTCTCTACTACAACGGTTAAATCGTAGAGTTCAAATTGGTCGTCTCTTAGTACTTCAGTCTTCTTCATCATTTTTTAGTTTTGTTTTTCCCCAGCCAAAAAGTAGGGTAATCAATGCCATGAGCAATAGGCCCCAAGACATGAAGTTATGGAGTCCTACTTCAAATGGACTCACCTGTGGGATTCCAAATTCTTCCCCGGTATTCGTCATGTTGGCCATTAAGATTACGGGAATAAAATAAGGCAGCATAAAGGGAAATATACATGCAATCAAACTTAATAAGTTAGCCCTTCTTATTGAAGATACGCCTAACCGTTCTCCAGTTTTTTTAGTAAAATCGGTAACCATTAAAATAGCCACAATACTGTGTGTAGTTAATAGTACTGCAATACTCATGACGCCGGCTATCCAACCTTCTGCATGTTTTTCGGTGTTGGCACGCGTGGCGGCAAAGTCCACCAGTTTGTCCATGAGTCCGCTTGCTTTTAGCGTCGCGACCAATCCCATTAATAATATGGTAAATATGCTCAAGCCCACAGCGCGGTTTATACCATCGATGATGAAACTCTTGGCAGCAAAGTTTTCCAAATCTAGAGAAAGAACTTCTGAAATAGGTAATAGTCCCAAAATAAGACCAAGAAGTGTTCCAAATAATAATCCGAATAGGAGCCCATGTAATAGGTGTTTTCCTTTTAAGAAAAGATAAATCACAAAAGCTGGAACCAGAAGCATGGGGAGCCCTTTTGGGGTGCCCAAAGAGCTAGCTTTACTAATGCCTTCCGCGGAATCAGAGCTATAGGCAACGATAAAATAAGCAACAAGGGCCAAAAATGCAGCTGGCAGCACATATTTTAATCTACTCTTGATGGTAGCTCCGATTTC